>JAOUMG010000148.1 GCA_029881635.1 Paracoccaceae bacterium
GGCACGACAAGGGGTCAGCGCCCAGATGACCGCTGGCTGCCCCTGGATGTCACCGATGACAATGGTCCAAAGGCGCTGGCTGCGGCCTTTGGCAACCGCCCGCTTGATCTCTTGGTCTGTAATGCAGGCGTCTATCCCGACCGCGGCGAAGCCTTGGAAGATGGTTATCCTGCGGAGGCTTGGGCAGAAGGATTTGCGGTCAATGTCACCGGCGTCTTTCTGACCATTCAGGCGCTTTTGCCCAATCTTCGCGCAGCAAAGGGCAAGATCGCCATCATATCGTCGCGCATGGGGTCACAAACGCTCGCACCCGGTGGCAGCCTGATTTACCGCGCGAGCAAGGCTGCGGTGCTGAACCTCGGACGCAATCTGGCAGCAGACCTAACCCCGGATGGTATCCCCGTCGGCATCTATCATCCGGGATGGGTGCAGACGGATATGGGCGGCAGCAGCGCAGATATCGACGTTACCACCTCGGCCACCGGCCTTGCCGCCCGGTTCGGCGTTCTTTCGGTTGCCACGACCGGTTGCTTTGAAGATTACACCGGCCGCGCCATCCCGTTCTGAATGTTGGGCACTGCTTGGAACCGGTCCGCATACGGCAACTCGGGCAAAACACTATCGGCATTCGGAACCGGGGCACTGGCAATGTAGCTTCGGCACTTGCGTCCGATTGTAAACGGGGGCGAAATCAATGGTGGAAAACCCTTGTCGTGCTGCAACGTCAACAGGAGGACGACCTGCTGATCAGCCGTCGCAGCCCGGCTGACCAAATCCCGCCGCATGCAGAAGAGTAAAGGCTGATGCCATCACCCCTTGCCCTCGCCCCCCTGCCCGCATAAGAAACCCGCGACTTCAATCGGGCGCGTTAAGGGGGCCGGAATGCCGCTTCTCGTGATGAAATTCGGCGGCACCTCGGTGGGCGATCTCGCCCGCATTGCGAATGCTGCCCAGAAGGTCAAGCGCGAGGTGGAGCGCGGCTATGACGTGATCGTCATCGTTTCGGCCATGTCTGGCAAGACGAATGAGCTGGTGGGCTGGGTCGAGGAAACCTCGCATCTCTATGACGCCCGCGAATATGACGCTGTCGTCGCCTCCGGTGAAAACGTGACGGCGGGGCTCATGGCGCTGCGGCTTCAGGAACTGGATGTTCCGGCGCGCAGCTGGCAGGGCTGGCAGGTGCCGATCAACACGACCTCTGCCCATTCTGCGGCCCGCTTCGTATCGATCCCCCGCGAAAACCTCGACGCGAAATTCACCGAAGGATTCAAGGTGGCAGTGGTCGCGGGATTTCAGGGCGTCAGCCCCGAGGGCAGGATCACGACACTTGGCAGAGGGGGCTCTGACACTACTGCAGTCGCCTTTGCAGCCGCATTCGGGGCAGAGCGTTGCGATATCTACACCGATGTCGATGGTGTCTATACCACCGACCCCCGCATCAGCCCCAAGGCGCGCAAACTTGACCGCATCGCCTATGAAGAGATGCTGGAACTGGCCTCGCTTGGGGCCAAGGTACTGCAAACCCGGTCGGTCGAACTGGCGATGCGTTACAAGGTACGGCTGCGGGTGCTATCAAGTTTTGAGGATACCGACGAAAACTCCGGGACACTGGTCTGCGGCGAGGAGGAAATCATGGAATCGAAAGTCGTTTCAGGTGTGGCCTATTCGCGCGATGAGGCCAAGCTGACCCTCATGTCTGTAGAAGACCGGCCGGGCATCGCCGCCGCGATCTTTGGTCCTCTGGCCAGTGCTGGCGTCAATGTCGACATGATCGTTCAAAACATTTCGGAAAAGGATATCGAAGGGCGCAGCATGGCCGTGACGGACATGACCTTTTCCTGCCCGGTCAATCAGGTGGCGCGTGCGCAAAAGGCGCTGACGGATGCCTCCGCCAACGGTACGATCACCTATGATGACCTGATCGTTGATACCGATGTGGCCAAGGTTTCGGTTGTCGGCATCGGCATGCGCTCCCATGCCGGGGTTGCAGCACAGATGTTTTCCGCGCTTTCCGCCGAAAACATCAACATCAAGGTCATCGGCACGTCCGAAATCAAGATTTCTGTCCTTATCGACCGGAAATACATGGAACTGGCAGTTCAGGCGTTGCATGACGCCTTTGGTTTGGACAAGGCAGCCTGAGGCATCCGCCATACGGCGGATGGCGATATATCAGGTCCACCGATCAGGCACCTTGCCAACGCTTTTGCAGCACCTGACGGGCCTGCTATCGCCCTTGCCCCGCCTTTCCCTTTCCCAATGCCCGCCAAGTCGCCTATAGATGTGTCAGGACAACAGCGAAAGCGGCCATGCCCGAACGGACCGAAAGCGAAAGTCGCAAGCTTCTCAGACGCTTGCGCGATACCTTGGCCGAACCCGGCGCCGGTCAGGAGCGGCTGGACCGGATCACGCATCTGATTGCGGATTCGATGCAGTCCGAAGTGTGTTCGATCTACCTTTTCCGTGACGATGACACGCTGGAACTATGCGCCACAGAGGGCCTGAAACCCGAAGCGGTTCACCAGACCCGAATGAAGCTAGGCGAAGGTCTGGTTGGCCGTGTCGCCAAGAACTCCACCCCGATCAACACCGCCAATGCCCCTGCAGCCAAGGGGTTTCGCTACATGCCCGAAACCGGGGAAGAAATTTATTCCTCCTTCCTCGGCGTGCCGATCCAGCGACTGGGCGAAAAGCTCGGCGTCATGGTGGTGCAATCGAAAGAGGCGCGGCAGTTTTCCGATGACGAGGTCTATGCCCTCGAAGTCGTGGCCATGGTGGTGGCCGAAATGACCGAACTTGGCGCCTTCGTTGGCGAGGGCGCCGCGCTGTCGGCGCTGCATCAGCAGCCGGTGATGTACCGCGGCGGCACCGGTCAGGAAGGCACTGCCGAGGGCCATGTCTGGCTGCACGAACCTCGTGTCATCGTTACCAATCCCGTGGGCGATGACCCTCAAAAAGAGCTTGAAAGGCTGAAGGAATCCGTCGAAAAACTGCGCCTTTCCGTCGATGCGATGCTGACCATGACCGACGGTCAGGACAAAGAACAAAGCCAGGTCATGGAAGCTTACCGGATGTTCGCAAATTCGCGCGGCTGGATGCGGCGGATGGAAGAGGATATCGCCCGCGGCCTGTCTGCAGAAGCGGCGGTTGAAAAGGAACAATCCACCGCCCGCGCCCGGTTGGAAACAGTCCCCGACCCGTATCTTCGTGACCGACTGCATGATCTTGATGACCTGTCCAACCGGCTCTTGCGTATCCTTACCGGCCAGGGCACCGACACCGGCGCGGAAATGCCGGACAACCCGATCCTTGTTGCCCGTAACATCGGCCCGGCTGAACTGCTTGACTACGGGCGCAAACTGCGCGGCATCGTGCTTGAGGAAGGCTCGGTCGGTTCGCACGCCGCCATCGTTGCCCGCGCTCTGGCAATCCCGCTGGTCATCCATGCCGAACGCATTACCACCGAGGCGCTGAACGGCGACAGGATATTGGTCGATGGCGATCAGGGTATCGTGCATCTGCGCCCGGAGGATTCGGTTGCCAACGCCTTCCGCGAAAAGATCGCTATGCAGGCCGCTGCGCAAAGCCGCTATGCCTCCTTGCGCGACAAGTCCGCAACGGCGAAATGCGGCACAACCATCAGCCTGCATATGAACGCAGGCCTTATGGCCGATCTGCCCTCCCTCGCAGGGTCTGGCGCTGATGGCGTTGGGCTTTTTCGCACGGAATTGCAGTTTCTGATCCGCACAAACGTGCCCAAACGGTCGGAACTGGCCGCGATCTACAACAATGTCCTCGATGCGGCCAAGGGCAAGCGCGTTGCCTTCCGCACGCTCGATATCGGGTCTGACAAGGTATTGCCTTATATGAAACGGGTTGAAGAGCCCAACCCCGCCATGGGCTGGCGCGCGATCCGGGTCGGGCTCGATAAACCCGGCATCATGCGCATGCAGCTACAGGCATTGCTGCGCGGCGCCAAGGGTCGGCCCCTGACCGTCATGTTTCCCTTCATCGCCGAATTTGATGAATTTCGCCGTGCGCGCCAGATGCTCCTGGATGAAATCGTCCGCGAACGCAAACTCGGCCATCAGTTGCCGGGCATTCTCGAAATCGGGGCGATGCTGGAAACGCCGTCCTTGGCCTATGCCCCAACGGAGTTTTTCGAGATGTGTGATTTCGTCTCGATCGGGGGCAATGACTTAAAACAGTTCTTCTTTGCGGCCGACCGCGAAAACGAACAGGTCCGGCGGCGCTATGACCTGCTGAACACGAGCTTTTTGCGGTTCATTTCTCACATCGTTGGGCGCTGCGCCGAGACCCGCACGCATCTGTCGTTTTGTGGCGAGGATGCCGGGCGCCCGGTCGAGGCGCTATGCCTTGCCGCGATCGGCATCGAAACGCTCTCCATGCGCCCGGCATCGATCGGGCCGGTCAAGCACCTGATCCGCAACGTCGATCTGAAAGAACTCGGGTTGCTGATCTCTGACGAATGCAAGACCGGTACGACCAATATACGCCGGGCGGTAATGGATTGGCTTTCGCGTCAGGACATCTGACCTTCAGGGTCGGCCTTGTGCAGGCTGATCACGCTGACCACGGCCAAGCCGTTGATCCAGTAAAACGCCGCATCGATACCAGAAAAGCCAAACGCGAACGGCGCCACAATAAACATCAGCCCGACAGCCAGATCGACAGCCATGTGCAGTTTGTAAGGCAGTATCCTGAATACACCCAAGTGATGATCGGTAAACAGGGTCAGAACCAGCGCGGCAATGCCGGTGGCAACAGATAGCCACAGCGCCAGCGGCGTACTGGCCCCAAGACCCAAGACGAAGGGGAAAAAGATCAACCCGAAAGCGACCGGGTAATCAAGATAGGCATGGATGGTTTTGGTAACGAAACCGATGGACATATTGCTCTCCTTTGCATGATTGCGCCGCACTCCTCAGCGCGGCGGCATGCACGGAAAACTACGATATCGAGCGTTTTCACACCATTCCATGGCGTCCCAAGTGTTTTGCAGAACGTCCAGATCAACTCTGAAAATCCAGAATTTTGCGCCATCCATTGTGCTGATAGTCCGATACCTGCGGATCACCCAAGTCGGGCATCCGCCTTAGCGCAGCGCCAGCACCCTTTGGCGAAACTGCGCCAGAACTTCTGCCTCACCATGGGTGTCAGCCAACCGCTTCAGGCCAAACCGCACATGCGCCATGTCCTGATAGTAAGACATGAAAGCCAGGTTGATCCCTGCCCCGGCCGCCGCCCCGAAAACCGGCACCGCCTGACTGGCCAGCTTTCGCCCCAGAACCCCTGCAAACACCGGCGCGATCTGCTGAACCAACGTCTGCACGGTGGCACCGTTCACGGCCAGCCTGACACTGAAGAAACCGGAATTGACCCCATCGTCATGCCGCATCGGACCACCAGCACCGAACAGTTCAAGGCAGGTCAGGCGGGTTTCCTCGGCCGTCGGATCAAATCCCTGCTCTGCGGCGGCTTTCTGCATGGCCGCGAAAAAAAGTGCGACCGTCGCAGGCAATTCGACCAAGGCCGTGCCTAGCCCGCCAAATCCGCCCAACGCGCCGCCTGCCACCGCGGCGGCCCTGTGGCCCCAGTCACCAGAATCGGGCACGGAAGGATGGGCGCTGACAGCACCCGCCGCCCGATAGGCCCGCTCCAACAACTCCGCCGTGCCGAATTCGACAACCTGCTGCACTTTCGGCGGCAAGGTGCCCATGCGGTCCTCAATGCTCCGACCGAGGCGGTTCATGAGCTTGATTACCGGCCCATTGGCACGGTGCGCGCGCAGCGCCAGTGCCGAAACTTCAACCAATGCGCTGGGTGTCAGACCAAAGGCGCTGTCAGGTGCCGTTACC
>JAOUMG010000149.1 GCA_029881635.1 Paracoccaceae bacterium
ATGATGACCGCTCGGTTGCCTGGATCGCGCTCGCGCTGGCCGAGCATGAGGTGGGACGACTGAGCGACGCGGTGCGCGACAAAGCTCTCGACTGGATCGACAGCGGGCGGTCTCTGGCCGTCTTCGTGGAACTGGCCGAAGACGAAGAGGAGGTAGTTGAGGGCCGCCGCCGTGTACTGGCGAAGGCCGCCGAAAAGCTCCGCAGTCCGCAGCCGAAACGCAAGGCCATTCGCGCCCCCAAGCCGCCACAAACGTCGAACTACCCCTGGAAGGTCGGACGTTTCTACGGGATTCCGCATGAGGGCAAGACCTATGTCGTGCAGGTGGTGTCGATCCGCGACCGGGCGGAGCTGGGCGAGTCGTTCCGCTATGTGAGCGATGCGGATTTCATAGGCGAGCCGGTCTTTGCCGTCCTGTCCTGGCGCAAGGCCAGGCCACCGAAGCCCAATCAGATCGCGGGCCTGGCCTATATGCGGATCAGTGCGCTGGATGGGACCGAGTTTGAAGAAGAGGGCGTAGGCCTTGAATCGTTGCACCCCATATTTATTGGGCGGGGTGTGCCGCCGGCAGACTATGTGATCGACCTTGGCCACGAAGCGCCGCCGCCTTTGCCCGAAGCCTTTACGTGGAACCACAATTCGCCCAACTGGGTTCATTTTCAATCGGTTCTCGCATCTATCCATGTCCCGGAATACATGGTGCCCAGCGACCTGACCGTGCCGGGCTGAAACTCATGACCGCGCAACCTTGGAGACAGACGATGATCATCACCACGACCCCCTCGATCGAAGGCCGGAAGATCGGTGCCTATCACGGCATCGTCACCGGCGAGGCGATCCTGGGGGCGAATATCTTCCGTGATCTTTTCGCTCAGGTCCGCGATATCGTGGGTGGGCGTTCGGCGGCCTATGAGCAAGAGCTGGGCCGGGCGCGCGAGACGGCACTGCGCGAGATGGAAGAGAGGGCGGCCGAAGCTGGTGCGAATGCCATTGTCGGAGTCGACCTTGATTATGAGGTGATCAACAACATGCTGATGGTTTCGGCATCGGGTACGGCGGTGACTGTTGCATGAACCACAACAGTAATCATGAAGTCGGTCGATTGTCGCGAAGAGGGCGGTTTTTTGTGCCGCTGTCTGCCTCATTTGGGCGGCAAATGGGCAGTGAGGTCATGAAAATCCCTCTATTGCCACCCGAATTTTGCCGCAAAGCCCCGGCATTAAGATGCTCGAAACATTGGATTCAGGGGTCTTGGCAAGAAAATGATGGCGGATCAGAAATCAGCGTTCGCTCAGCGTCTGAAGAGGATCGAGTCCGGCAAGCATTTCGAACATGCGGACGTGATCGGTCATCAGACGACGAAACGCTACAAGAAGATCCACGGCGACAAGCCCAAGCGGCCAAAGCGGACCTTCCGCGACAAGGTCATGGTGCTGATCGCCTTCCTGGCGGGCATGTCGTCGGTTCTGGCCGGGCGTGTCGTTTACTTCCATCTGGCCAAGATCGAAGGTCTGCCACCGGCGTTCTACGACCTTGGCGGCCGCGGCATGGCGTTGTTCGCGCTGGTTCTGGCCATGACCATGATCGTGATCTTTCATCTGTCGACGCGGGCGCGTTTTCAGGCGCTGCTGGTTGGATGCGTGGTGATGCATTACGGCGAAGCGGCGGTTGCGTCGAACGCCCCGGAATTCTGGTCGCAGATCTTCTCGGCGGAATATGCAGCGGAGATGGCCGCCAAGGGCCAGGACTACCGTCTGACGCCAGCCGGATAAAGAAACCCAAAACTGAACCCCTGACGGCCCGGGCGCATTGCCCGCAGGCCGTTTTTTGACGTTTGAATGAGGAAAACATGTTAGAAATCAAAAACCTTCAGGTAAAACTTGAGGAAGAAGACAAGGCAATCCTGAAAGGTGTTGACCTGTCGATCGAGGCCGGTTCGGTTCATGCGATCATGGGGCCGAACGGTTCGGGAAAATCGACATTGTCCTATGTTCTGTCCGGTCGTGATGGTTACACCGTTACCGGCGGTTCGGCGACATTGGACGGCGAAGACCTGTTGGAAATGGAGCCTGAGGAACGCGCGGCAGCAGGGTTGTTTCTGGCCTTCCAATACCCGGTCGAAATCCCCGGCGTTGGCAACATGACCTTTTTGCGCACGGCGCTGAATGCACAGCGCAAAGCGCGCGGCGAACCGGAGATAAGCGCGGGCGACTTCCTGAAGCTGGTGCGCGAAAAGGCCAAGGCCCTGCAGATCGATGCGGAAATGTTGAAACGCCCGGTGAATGTCGGCTTTTCCGGCGGTGAGAAGAAGCGCAACGAAATCTTGCAGATGGCGATGCTGGAGCCGCGGATGTGCGTGCTTGATGAAACGGATTCGGGCCTGGACGTCGATGCGATGCGTCTGGTTGCCGACGGTGTCAATGCGCTGCGTGGTGCCGGGCGGTCCTTTCTGGTGATCACCCATTACCAGCGCCTGCTTGACCATATCAAACCCGATATCGTCCATATCATGGCGGATGGACGCATCATCAAATCTGGCGGGCCGGAACTGGCGCTGGAGGTGGAGCGCAATGGCTATGCCGATCTGCTGGCAGAGGTGGTCTGATGGCCGTGCCACACAAGTCAGATGCAACCCGCAACAAGGCCACCCAAGACCGCTTGGGCGCGATTGATCTGCCCGAAGGCGGATTTAGCGGCGCCGCCCGCGTTTCTGCGATGAAACGGTTGGCGGAAATGGGCATGCCGGTTCGCCGGGATGAATATTGGCGTTATACCGATCCGGCGGATCTGGTCCGGGCAGAGGCGCCTGAGGCGGTGGTTTTTCACGGAACCGATCCACAGTTGTTTGGGCAGGTTGACCGGGTCACGCTCGTCTTTACCGATGGCGCGTTTGATCCTGACGCCTCCGATGACCCATCCCTCGCCGGGGTCGAGATTTCCCGGCTGGCCGTCGCGGACAAGGCCGATATTCACTGGGCGCGCGATCTCTACGGTGTTCTCGAAACGCGCGGGCAAACCCCCATCAACCGGCCACTGGCCGCACTGAATACGGCTGTTGCCACCGATGGCGTGTTGATCCGGGTAACGGGCAGGGCCGCCAGACCTGTTCATCTGATCTACAATCATCAGTCGCCAACGTCGGATGTCATGCTGCATCACTGCATCAAGGTAGAGCCGGGTGCGGAACTGACATTGCTGGAAACCGGCCCCGCCGCTGCGCGGTTGAACATGGTCACGGAAGTTGATGTTCTGGAGGGCGGACGTTTTCACCATGTCCGTGCGCAAGGGCGTGACCATTCAAGGCGCGCTGTGACCCATATTTTTGCCCGGGTTGCCAAGGCTGCGCAGTTCAAGTCTTTCACGCTGACGGTAAACGGGGTGCTGACCCGCAATGAGGCGGTGATCGAGATCATCGGCGATGATGCGGTCGCGCATATCGCGGGGGCGGCGTTGGGCGACGGTGTCGACGGTGTTTTCCATCATGATGATACGGTTTTCATAACTCATGATGCGGTGGGCTGCGAAAGCCGCCAGGTGTTCAAGAAGGTTCTGAAGAACGGCGCGACAGGCGTGTTCCAGGGCAAGATTCTGGTCAAGAAAGACGCCCAGAAAACAGATGGTTATCAGATCAGTCAGGCGCTTCTTCTGGATGATGACAGCCAGTTTTTGGCTAAGCCAGAGCTGGAGATCTATGCCGATGATGTAAAGTGCAGCCATGGGTCCACCACCGGCGCCATTGATGAAACCGCTTTGTTTTATCTGCGTTCGCGCGGCATTGAACGTGAGGATGCAACCGCGCTTTTGGTTCTGTCCTTTCTCGCCGATGCCATTGAAGAGATCGACGATGAGGCATTGGCTGCCGATGTAGTGGCGCGTCTTGAAGCGTGGCTGGCGCGCAGGAAAGGCTGATGGCTTTCACGACCGACATATTGGCGAGCTACCTCCACCCAGCGCGGGCCGTGCGGCGGATACTGGCGGGGCCTGTACGCGAAGACCGCGCCCTGATCATGCTGATGGCGGCGGCGGCAATCATATTTGTCGCGCAGTGGCCGGTTGCGGCCCGAACCGCGCATTTTGATACCTCCGTCCCGTTGGAGGCGCGCCTGTCGGGGATGCTGCTGGCGACCGTATTCCTCTTGCCTTTGGTGGCCTATGCGCTGGCAGGCGCAAGCCATATCATCATGCGATCGTTCGGTGGACAGGGGACTTTCTACGGCGCACGTATTGCGCTGTTTTGGGCATTGCTGGCGGTGTCGCCGATCATGCTCTTTCAGGGGCTCGTTGCGGGCATGATTGGCCCGGGACCGGCGCTTTCGGTGACCGGAATGATCATTTTTGCGGGCTTCATCTGGATCTGGGGCGCGGGCCTGTATGTGGCGGAATTTGGGGCCTTGTGATGGGTGGAATGAAGGAATTTTTTAAAGAACTGCTGATCGAGAGCTTTCGTGCGCCTCAATCCGCCGGTCGGCGCCTGATGGCCCTGGACCTGCCGATGGAGGCACGGTGGCTGGGGTTGCTGCTGGTCTCGGTGATCGCGCTTATCGTGGCGCGCGGATCGGTGCCGTTCATGGGAACCGAGGATCTGGGACCCATATTCAACCAGGCCCGCGAATTTTCCCGTAACATGGCAACAAAACCCTGGATCGGCCTGCCGGTTCAGTTGGTTGCACTTCTGGCTGTGACATTCGCGATGTTCGCGATTGGGCGCCTTTTCGGCGGCAAAGGCAGCTTTGCCGATGCGCTTTTGCTGTTTGTCTGGATCGAATTGATCATGGTTCTTCTGCAGGGTGCGCAACTGCTGGCTATGTTTACCTTGCCGCCGCTGGCCGCCCTGATAGGCGTTGTCTCATACGGCATGTTTTTGTGGCTGATGGTGCATTTCATCGCTGCTTTGCATGGCTTTACCAAACCTGCATTCGTACTGGTCGGGATGATCGCCAGCTTCTTTGCTCTCATCATGATTGCGTCGGTACTGCTGATGCTTTTTGGCGTCGCTGTTCCGGTTCGTGGGGGCTGATATGTATGATGTACAAAAAATCCGGGCGGATTTTCCGATACTGGGGCGTCAGGTAAACGGCAAACCCCTGGTCTATCTCGATAATGGCGCTTCTGCTCAGAAACCGCAGGCGGTGATTGATGCCGTAACGCGCGGCTATGCCGAAGAATATGCCAATGTTCATCGCGGCCTTCATTATCTGTCGAACCTTGCGACCGAAAAATACGAAGCCGTGCGCGGGATCGTGGCCCGGTTTCTGAAGGCGCCTGACCCCGAAGAGATTGTATTCACCTCAGGCACGACCGAAGGCATCAACCTGATTTCATATGCCTGGGCTGCGCCAAGATTAGAGCCAGGCGATGAAATCGTTCTGTCGGTTCTGGAACATCATGCCAATATCGTTCCCTGGCATTTCTTGCGGGAACGTCAGGGCGTTGTGCTGAAATGGGTGGAGCCGGAACTTGACGGATCGCTTGATCCGCAAAAGGTCATCGATGCCATTGGTCCCAGAACCAGACTGGTCGCCGTCACCCAGATGTCAAATGTCACCGGTACCGTTGTCGATGTGGCGGCGATCTGCCGTTATGCCAAGTCGGTTGGGGTTCCGGTTCTGGTGGATGGATCGCAAAGTGCGGTACATCGGCCGGTTTCGGTCGCCGATATCGGCTGTGATTTTTTCGCCATAACCGGTCACAAGCTATATGGCCCGTCAGGGTCCGGTGCCATCTGGATCGCGAAAGAACGCATGGCCGAGATGCGCCCGTTTCTGGGCGGTGGCGATATGATCCGCGAAGTGACGCGCGACGTTGTCACCTATAATGACCCGCCGATGAAGTTTGAGGCCGGAACGCCGGGAATTGTTCAGCAGATCGGC
>JAOUMG010000150.1 GCA_029881635.1 Paracoccaceae bacterium
GCGCCCCGATTTGTAGAACTCCGTCGCTGAAATGAACTCATATTCAAACCCGAACGTGTCCAGAAACCGGCGCAGCATCGCGTTGTTATGATCGCCGTAGCTCGGGTATTCGCCATAAGGGTCGGGGACCGATGTCAGCGGCAACTGCAGCGACTCGCGCAGCTTTGCGGGGTCCGGCACATTGTCCGGCACCTTGCGCATCCCATCCAGATCGTCGGAAAAACACACCAGCCGCGTCGGTATATCCGAAATCATCTCGAAGGCCCGCCGGATCATCGTCGTGCGCTGCACCTCGCCAAATGTCCCGATATGGGGCAGACCCGAAGGGCCGTAACCCGTCTCAAACAGCACGTGGCCCTTTTCCGGGTCCTTCTTTTCATAGCGTTTGAGTACGCGGCGCGCTTCCTCGAAAGGCCAGGCTTTAGAGCTCATTGCAGCATCGCGCAGGTTGGACATTTGACTATACTTCTCTAGGATGACGGCACCCCATGTGCCACAAGGTCCGGTTCCTATTGAACAGGGTGGGTATCGTCAATAATTTGCACTCTGAAACAGGCAAGGAAATTTGAATTGACCAATACTCTCGCTGACTTCACCGCCCAGGATGCGCTTGTCGCGATCATGGTAGCCGTCTCTGTCTCAGATGACGCCATCAGCACCTCCGAACTCGTCGCGATCGAACGTCAGGTCAATCACCTGCCTATTTTCGCGGCCTATGACACCGGCCGCATGCGCGAGGCGGCCCAAACAGTGTTCAAGATGATGGAGGAAGAAGACGGGCTCGATACGCTTTTCGCGCTGGTTCGGGCGGCGTTGCCGGAACGGCTCTTTGAAACAGCCTACGCTTTGGCATGCGATGTTGCCGCTGCCGATGCCACTTTGGGCCAGACAGAACTGCGCCTGCTGGAAGAGGTTCGCTACGAATTCAACATCGACAGGCTGCATGCCGCCGCCATCGAACGTGGGGCGCGTGTCCGGCACATGACCTTGTAAATTCAATAGCCACAACCAATGATTGTATAGCCTTAATTCACTCCCGCCATAGGGCCGCAATTTGGACAAACTTCAAATTCAGATTCTGCGTTGAATGAGGTTCTCATGGCAATAAAACAGGCATGGCGAGGGCATTGTCCCTAGGCCACCAACAGTCTGACGTCTTGTTGCCCATATCTGTGCCTCCGCCACAATTCAGACACATTCGCGACCAGAATGTGTCTTGTATCAAGTTAGGTAAAAGGCCCCGAGGCGCCCCATGATCAGCAGCGTAATTCCCTGCGAATACCGATATTTAGACACAATCCATGCCTACAGCATTGCTTGTATGTTTTTTGTGCTAACAGGAATAAGGATGCTATTTGTTTATTAACTGATTTTGCCAAATGCTGTCGGTAAAAGGCAGCGCCAGTTCCAGTAGTTTACCAAGTTTACCAAGTGTACCGAGGTTACCAGTCATGTCCGTTCAAGATCTTACCAGTAGATATCTCCAGTCCGATTCCATCGACGAACCGATCGCCGCGCTTTCAGCCAAAGCTTTTCCTGACAAGCGGGTCGTGATCGAAACAACCGAATTCCCAACTCACACCTGCCGGGAAGCGTTGAACAAAGCCCTCCGCGCAATTTCCAATCCCAGCGAAATTGCTATCAAGGGGCAGCAGTTCACGCTCTGTCTAAAGGTCGGCAACGGTTCGATTGTTTCATTCCGCGTCAGCCAGAATCCCGGCTCTACCGTCTGGATGCATTTCCTGAAGGCCCGCGTGGTTTTTGACACCACCGATGCGATCTGCATTGAAGATGTCGCCAAGGCCGAAATCAACGCGGTCATCAATACATTCAGCATTCTTCCCGGAAACTGCCGCATCTCGATCAGACCGCTGGCAAACCTGAAATCGAACCTTGTCGGGCTCGGCATCGGCTTTCTTGATCATGCCGATTGCGATTCCAACCTTCAGGATGTCCACCCGTTCACCGCAAACAGCGTCACACGGGTTGACTACACTGCCTTCCGGGCCCTCCGTCAGAACATGCACGGACAAAACGGAACGGTGATTTCTCTGTCCGATCGCGTGGCTGCCAGCAGGCAAAAACCCTGCCCGGCCGATGCGACGCCAAAAGCAGCCCCGGCCGCCGATAACATCTTCACCGAAACGTCCTGCGCCGCCGACGCAGACAAAGCCAACACGCTGTTGCTGGTGAGCCCGGCAAAACAAGGAAGGGCCACCACCCGGCCAACGGTTCCGGCGCAGGAAGGCAAAGCCGCGCAAAACCCAAATTCAGTCTATCATCACAAACAGCGGCTGCATCTTTGGTGAAAAGCTCTGACGCCGGGTAACCCGAACGGACCGGCGTCAGGCGCTGTAAACCGCAGCCCAGCGCTCGATCAATTGCTGTTGCAGCTGCTTTGATCGGCGCACCCATGCCTTGCCGCCATCCGGTCTTTCGCGCTGCGACACCGGTATGGCATCGCGCCGCGCCACATCGCCGGTAAATATGGCAAAGACCAGTTCCCTGCCATCCGGGGCGGTCATGTAACCTGCCAAAGCGGAAACGAAATTCAGTGTCCCAGTCTTGGCATTTACCCGGATCGGCTGGCCTTTCAACTTGCGCCCCGCCTCATCGCGGAACGAAAATTCCTTCATCAGGTCCTTCAACCCCGCCGCCGGTCCCAGCCGCAACATCGCCTGTACCATATCCGCCGCCGAAATTCGGGATGCCCCGCCCAGCCCCGAATGATCGACCAGCCGCGCACTGGAAATGCCCGCGCGCTGGTTAAGCCAGCCGCTCATCTCGCGGCCCGAGGCCACATGGCTCTTCGCGCCGCGCCGCACCGATGCCGTCATCCCCACGGCCTCGGCGGTCATATTGGTCGAGTATTTCATCATGTCCTTCAGAATCGTGCGCAAATCGGCACTCCGCTGTTCGACCAGAACGGCACCCTTCGGCAATGCCTCCACCACGGCGGGTGCAGGCAGCGGCACGCCTGCCGCACGCGCCAATGTCTGAAACACATCGCCCGCATAAAGATGGGGGTGGCGCACCGGCAACCAACGGCTACCCCCCTTGCCGAGCGCCTTTCGGGCCACGGTCCAATCCTCAAACCTGGTACCTTTGTCATAGGTATAGACCGGCAGATCCCGGTCCACGATCCTGATCCGGGCCGAATAAACCGGCGGGGCAAAGCGTTCGGCACGGGCATCCATACCCACCTCATAATCATTGCCTGCCCGTTTCCAGACAAAGTTGACCCGGTTGAAATTCAGGTTCAGCCCCGATACCGCCGGGTTATAGCCCAGATAGTCCGGCTGGGTGCGGTCGATCGCCCCTAGATAGGGCAGCGCTCCGTCCCAGACGCGAAATCCCCCGCTGACGCCCCTGATACCGACCCGCGCCAGATCAGCGGCCATATCACCCAGGCTATCCGTCGACAGCACCGGATCACCCCCACCCGCCAGAACGAGGTCACCGGCCAGCTGCCCCCCGGTCACGGGTCCGGTCCCGATCAGACGCGTGGCAAAACGGTACCCCGGCCCAAGACTGCTGAGCGCGTAAAGCGAGGTGACGATCTTCGCGGTACTGGCAGGCGGCATCGGCAGATCGCCGCGCTCTGCCTCCAGCAATTGCCCGGTTTTCGCGTCCGCCACGGCAAAAGTGACCTTGCCGCCCAAACTGGCCTTCGCAATCAGGTCCGATGCTGCGGGCGCCGCCTTGGCCGAAACCTTGGCAACCGCTGACGATGCACCGGGCCGCCTCAGTGGCCGCAGCGATACCAGCGGCGCTTTGGCCAGTGTTTCGCCAGCCAGCCCGGCCAACAGCCCACCCAGCAGGAAGCGGCGCGATAGACCTGCCATGACCTCTCCTTTGCCCGACTTTTAAGGAATCTCGCCCAAACACCCCCCCAAGAGCAAGAGGCTCATGGACATTTTCCGGCAGAAAATCGACACGGTCTCAGCGCTGCCAATCGCCGCGGGCACGGATCGCGCTCGATGATATATCGACCATCGGCACATTGACGAAACACCAGGCCGGTGCCCGGCAGCCGGGCAGGATCCGCGCAGCCTCAGGCAATAACCGCCCGGAGGCATATTGTTCCGCCGCCCGCGCGGTACGCCCTGTCAAACGGCTGCCCGGTCTGGCCAGCACACCAACAGGCACATTCTCGATGATCCATTGCCAGCGGTCCCAAAGGTGGAATTCCGCCAGATTATCCGCCCCCATCAGCCAGACAAACCTGACACCGGGGTAAAGCGCCAGCAATCGCTCCAGCGTCTCGGCAGTATAGCGCGTCCCCAGCCGCGCCTCGATATCGCTGACCACCACGCGCGGATGATCGACCACAGCCCTCGCCCGCGCGATCCGCTGGTCCAGGGGTGCCGGCGGATTTGGCTTTAGCGGATTGCCCGGACTGACCAGCCACCAGATACGGTCAAGCCCGAACCGCTTCAACGCCTCGCGCGTGATATGCGCGTGACCGCTATGGGCAGGGTCAAACGACCCGCCCAACAGGCCGATCGCCTGCCCCGATGTCGCTTTAGGAAAACCCTGCACCGCGTCTCCTGAAATCAGAGCCCCGCACGGCGTCTTGCGCGGCGTGTATTTCTGCCCGGCGCGGCGATGGCTGTCAACGCTGTCTCCCGTCCGGATCAGCTTACCAGATCTGCGGAAAGGCCACCGGTGCTGCGGATGTATCCGACAGGCCCAGCGCCCGCAACTCTGCTTCAAGGCCGCCGGACAGGCCCATCACCAGATCCAGCCCCGCGCGCAGCTCGGTCTGGCTGAAGTATTCCAGCAATTCATTGGCATCGTTGTCGTTTCCGGCCGCCACCAGCCCTGCGGCAATGGTCAGCATCCGGTGGGTTCTTTCGGCAAGCTGCACTTCGCGCGCCTCGAAAATCCGCAATACGCGGTTCAAGATATCCTCACCGCCCAGTTGCATCAGATACATCAGCCGTTTGCATTCATATACCGCCGAACGCGTGGCCTCAGCCGATTGCGGCACCACTGATACCACATCGCCGCCCCCCGAAACCGCCTTGCGCGGGTCCATGAAGCGGTGCGATTCACCCGCCGTCAGATAGCGGTGCGGGCCGAATTCCGGCGGCACCTGCGCTTGACCGATGAACACCGGCGCAAAGGGTGCAGCGATCGCCCCGACCGGCGTATGCCACAATTGGCGCAAACCATCGCCCTCCGGGCTGAACAACGGCACCACCTGACCATAGCCCGCCGTATCGCCGGTAAGCTTCGGCGACCGTACCGCCCAGAAAACATCCTCGAGCCCGATCCTTTCGCCCCGGTTGGCCCGGTCGCGCATTTCGGCCTCGATCCACGCCACCCCGGCCCAGCGGCCCTTGCCATCACCGTAGACCTCATTGACGTTGAAGACACCGCCCGAATACCAGCCCATTTCCCGCGCAAAGCTGACCAGGTTCGGACTATACAGAAAATCCGGATGCTCCGGCTCATCGACCGGCACCTCCAGCACATAACCGGGCCGCGAGACGCGGATGCTATCGGACCTCAGACGCTCGGCTACCCACAGCCCCTTACCGCCAGCAAACTGGATCATCACCCAGGCTTCGGTCGCATCCGCGAAAAGATGCGAATTGCCGCCGTAACTTGCCTCGCCATGTTCGGCAATCAGCGCGGCACAAACCTCAACCGCCTCACGCGCCGTTCCGGCCCGCTCCAACGCAACCCGCGCAAGGTCGCTATAGTTCAGCCCGCGCTGATCCTTTGGCGTCATCGCGATCAGCGCATCGCGTGAGGTTGACCAGACATCGCGCACGGCCACACCCTTTTCGTTCAGCCCCCCATTGGTGATCGGCGCCG
>JAOUMG010000151.1 GCA_029881635.1 Paracoccaceae bacterium
CCAACACCGCCATATTGCCCGGTTTGTGTTCATTGCGGCGCATTTTCATATGTGCGCCGGGAATTTCCTCCCAGGGAAACACCTCGGACATGCAAGGATCAAGACGGCGCTCCAGCATCAGCTTGTTGGCCGCTGACGCCTGCTTGAGGTTGGCAAAGTGGCTGCCTTGAACGCGCTTCTGGTGCATCCAGAGATAGCGCGCATCCATGGTCAGGTTATAGCCCGTGGTACCCGCGCAGATCACTACCATGCCGCCGCGTTTGACAACGAATACCGACACGGGAAACGTTGCTTCGCCTGGATGTTCAAACACCATATCGACATTGTTGCCTTTGCCGGTAATCGCCCAGATCGCTGCACCGAATTTTCGGGCCTCTTTGAACCAGGTTGCGTATTCTGGCGTATTGACGGTGGGCATCTGCCCCCAGCAATTGAAATCCTTGCGGTTGATGACGCCCTTGGCGCCCAGATCCATGACAAACTCGCGCTTGTCCTCGTCCGAGATAACGCCAATGGCATTGGCGCCAGCGGTATTGATCAACTGGATCGCATAGGAGCCAAGGCCGCCAGAGGCCCCCCAGACCAGCACGTTATCACCTGGCTTCAGGATATGCGGGCGGTGACCGAACAGCATCCGGTAGGCGGTGGCCAATGTCAGCGTATAGCACGCGCTTTCTTCCCAGGTCAGATGTTTCGGCCGGGCCATAAGCTGCTGTGCCTGCACATTGGTAAACTGGGCGAAGGAACCGTCTGGCGTCTCATAACCCCAGATCCGCTGGCTGGGCGAAAACATCGGATCACCGCCGTTGCATTCCTCGTCGTCGCCATCGTCCTGATTGCAGTGGATGACGACCTCGTCGCCGACTTTCCAACGCTTCACCTTGTCGCCGACTTTCCAGACGATGCCCGAGGCATCGGAACCCGCGATATGATAGGGCGCCTTGTGACCGTCAAACGGGCTGATCGGAATGCCCAGCGCGGCCCAGACCCCGTTGTAATTAACGCCGGCAGCCATCACGAGAACCAGAACCTCGTTGCTATCAATCTGGGGCGTATCGACCACTTCGACCTGCATGGCGGTATCGGGTTCGCCATGCCGTTCCTTGCGGATCGCCCAAGCATACATTTTTTTCGGAACATAGCCGAGAGGGGGCATTTCACCCATCTCATACAGATCTTTTTCCGGCGCTTCATAAGGTGCGATTTCGGTTGTCACATCCAAGGCCATGGCCGTCTCCTGTCAGTTACGCCGCATCGCAGAATCGAACGGGCTTTCCGCCATGGGATAAATCTGCTCCAGCAATATTGCAATAGATGTCAGCTATTGTTTTGTAATTTTATGTCGTTTTGAGCGACGATCCGGCGATTTAGGGGCAATCTTTTCCGGGGCTGATGCCGCAACTGCATCCAAAAGCTGCAATGTGGGCGCGGCATAAAACTCCATTATGGCCATCTGATCCGGGGCAGGAATGATCCGTGCTGCCTGTTGCATCGCCATCTGACGCTCAATCAACTGCGCAACCCCAATCTCAACCGCGGCACGAACCGATCCTTGCGGCAGATTGAGATGGGCACCGGCTGCATTCAGCCGCCCAGCCAGCACCTCGGCCCGCGCTACCAGTGCATCCAGATCTGCGGCCTCTCCCTCACGCAAGGCAGCGGCAGTCAATGGCACCGGCAGCACCGGAACATTCTGTGTGATCCTTTTCATCAGCGCTGTGGCAAGCTCACCCGTAGGGTCCGGGCCTGCATCAGCCAGAAAACTTGCCAGCGACAAGGGTGTACCAAAGCTGACTGCCGCCGTTCCGAACTGGCGAAACCGGCCTCGCAGCATCTGCCACAAATGCCGCGCCCCGACGCTAATGACCTTGCCCAGAGGTGCGCGAAACCGCCGTTTTCCGGCCAGTTGCGCGGCAACCAGCACCCGGTCCTCCAGCACCCGGTCATAGTTCAGCGCAACCGGAATAAAGACCACATCGCGCCCTCCGGGCCGGTAGCCTGAAACGATGTAGCTCAAAATGCCCAGCCGCGCCGCGCCTACCCGCCCATCAAGACTTAGACCGCCTTCGGGGAAAATCGCCTGTGCCACGCCCTCTTCTGTGGCCATCTGCACATAGCGCGACAACACCCGGCGGTAGAGCGGGTTGCCCGATTTCCGGCGGATGAAATAGGCCCCCGACGACCGGATCAGCCAGGATAACGGCCAGACACGCGCCCATTCACCCACCGCATAGGACAAGGCAGATCGACGCGAGGCAAGGTGCGTGACAAGCATGTAATCCATGTTGGAACGGTGATTCATCACAAAAACAATCGTCGCACCGCGGTCAATCGCCCCGATCGCCTCAGCCTCGAAATGGCCGATGCGCACCCGGTAAAGCTTGCGCCCGATCCACTTGGCGATCCGGGCAGCAAAGCCGAAATATACAGAAGCGGAAAAGGCCGGCACAATCTCGCGGGCATAGCGCCGCGCCCGTTCAAACACGACTGATTGCGGTTCACCAGTTTCCTGGGCTTCGGCGGCCACTGCCTCGGCCACTTTCGGGTCATGAACCAGCCGGATGATCATGTCGTGCCGTCGCATCAACTTGAACGGCTGAATGGGCTGATCCAATCGCTGGTTAAGCCGCGCCACCACCTTTTCCATCCGCCGCCGGAAAAACCACCGAACCGATGGAAACAGGAAATGCGACGCAAACGTCACCCCGGCGAAGACCAGGATCAGCACAAAGAGCCACAGGGGCAATGTCACCGTCTGAAACATGCAGATACACTGACATTGCGCGTCAGTTTCGTAAATGAATGAAAAGAGGCATCGCCTGCTGCTATCCCCGCACCATGCATATCCGCTCGTGACTTTTGTGAAGATTTGAAACCCATTTTCAACGAGCGGAAACACCCTCCTCCGGTCCACCGCTTGGACAGACGGCCGCGATGCGCTATCTTGTTGTCTGGATCATCGGTTGGAGACAATCATGGCAGGCGGCTGGGCACGCGACGGCGCGGTGAATGAACAGATCGAAGCCTCGATCGGAGATGAGCTTGCGCGGATGCGGGCCGCACGGCGCCCGGCAGGCAAGAGCCGTACACATTGTGTCGATTGCGAGGAACCGATCCCCGAAGCGCGCCAGCAGGCGATCCCGGGTGTTACGCTCTGCATCGACTGCCAGCAGGAACGCGACGCGGCTTTCAGGGCACGCCCCGGTATCAACCGCCGGGGCAGCAAGGACAGCCAGTTGAAATAGGTCTGGCCCAGACGACCGACCCTACTGTTCCCCCGGAATTATCGCCACCCCATCCGCAAAGTCTAACAGGGCCTGTGCGGCATTGGTGACTGTGTTTTCCCACCCCTCCGCCTACAATACCCAATGTTGATTTCATCCGAACTGAAAGGGAGGCACAAGACATGACCAAACACATCCTCATCGCCGCTGCAATCGCCCTGTCCGGCACCGTGGCATTCGCGCAGGATGGCACGATGTCTTTCTTCGTGACCAGCCAGAACCCCGGCAATGGCGGCGATTTTGGCGGCCTGACCGGTGCGGACGCGCATTGCAACGCACTGGCTGAGGCAGCCGGGGTCAGCGGCAAGTCCTGGCGTGCCTATCTGTCTTCGTCCAGCGAAAATGCCCGCGACCGTATTGGTGCGGGGCCCTGGATGAACGCAAAGGGCGATGTCATCGCCGATAGTGTCGATGCGTTGCACGGCGATAACAACCTGACCAAAGACAGCGCGCTGAATGAAATGGGCGAGACTGTCAACGGGCGCGGCGACAGCCCCAACCGGCATGACATTCTGACGGGTTCATTGCCCGACGGCACCGTGGCCGCGGGCATGACATGTGAAGACTGGACCAGCAGCGCCGAAAGCACCGCTGGAATGGTCGGACATCATGACCGGATGGGGCTTGATGATTCTGCACCCGCAAAATCCTGGAATTCCTCGCATTCCTCACGCGGAGGCTGCGGGTTGGAAGCATTGCGCGGCACCGGTGGAGACGGGCTGATTTACTGTTTCGCAACCAACTGACCCGGCGGCCTATAGCCCTGCAATGACCCCATTGGTTGCCGTGCGCGGTCGGTGCATCGCCAGCAGGCGCCGCGCTGTGTCGGCTTGGCCCAAACGCAACAGTACGCCAGCCTGAGCATATTCGATCAGGTCACGTTGGGCGCGACTGCCACCGATGCGGGCGTGATCGCCCATGGCCGTCGTCAGGTGCCGGTCTGCACTGGCCCAGTCTTCGCGCGCAATCGTCCCGAATGCCTGCCCCAGCACCGCGACCATATCGGCCGCTGGGCCGCGCGCCTCAGAAACGATGTGGGCCAGCGCATCGGCCCTGCCTGCCATGGCGTGTGCCAAAGCGGCATGAACATCGGCGAAGGCGAGCCCCGGTTTAGGGAACGCCTTTGCTGCAAAGTCGCTGAGCGCGGCCCAGCGCGCACGCGGCACCGTTACACCTGCCAACTCGGCGCGGTAAAGGATCGCTGCCATATCCGTCAACACGTTCAGCGCGGGGCCATCGGTGGTGCCGGGGGCAATGCCGGTGTCGATCCGCTGCCACATCGCTTGCACATCGCCGCTGGCCAATGCCCACAGCGCAGAATGCCAATACAAATGGCATTGCAACAGCCCGTCCCGGCTGTAACCGTCAAGCCATTCGTCAAGATAACCGCACCCCGCTTCTGTCTCTCCATTCTCATAGAAAAGATGCGAACGGTAATGCGCCATATTGGCATTGCGCGGATTCAGGTCCTTCGATCGCTCAATGGCTATCGCCGCCGGACCAACCTGCCCCGCCTCCATCCGTGCAAAGCCGAGAAGGCACAAGAACCACCAGTCATCTCCGTAGGCCGGGGCGAGGATTTCAGCTAGTGCGAGGTTTTCCGCCTCGCGCCCCGGTTGGCCGGAAAACCCGATCAGACCGAAAACGCCAAGGCAGGTCTGCGCTACCATTGCATCGCGCGGGAATTGGGCAAGATGAGCGCGGGCTGCTTTATAAGCCTCGCTCGCTTTGCCTTCTATCAACAGACCCAGCGATTTTATCTGCCCTTGTTCGCGCGCGCTCACACCGCTCTCCAGTTCGCGCGTCCGCGCCAAAGCAGTCCGCGCACCAGACCCATCGCCAAAGGTCTGGCGGTTTCGCGCGATGGCCAGATGTGCCAGCGCGAACCGCTCATCAGCTTCGACCGCTTTCATAAGCGCCTGCTCGACACCCGCATCGGCGGCCAGATAGAGGTCGATGCCCGCAACATAGGCATCACGTGCCGCCGCACTGGCTGTGCTAAGATGATTGCCGTAGCGGTCTTGCAGCATGCGCGCCCCTTCCAAAGCCCCGAACTCAGCTTGACCATCGTACGTCATTTGGCAAGCTTGCTGCGGTCGCATTGCGTTTTTCCGCAATGCAGCATGTTGACACCGCCATAAAATGCCGCATATCAAGCTCCCAACGCAACAATATTACCGAAAGGCGTTCCATGACCGAGAAGCATAGTGACAAGCCCTGGCTGTTTCGTACCTATGCCGGGCATTCCACCGCAGCGGCATCGAATGCACTGTACAGGGCCAATCTGGCCAAAGGTCAGACCGGGCTTTCAGTGGCTTTCGATCTGCCGACCCAGACGGGCTATGACAGCGACCACGAACTGGCCAATGGCGAGGTCGGCAAGGTCGGCGTTCCTGTCTGCCATCTGGGTGACATGCGGGCGCTTTTCGACGGCATTCCCCTTGATCAGATGAACACCTCGATGACGATCAACGCCACGGCCCCCTGGCTGTTGGCGCTTTATATCGCGGCGGCCGAAGA
>JAOUMG010000152.1 GCA_029881635.1 Paracoccaceae bacterium
CGGGGCAATCTCAGCTACTGCTTGACGTAACCGATAGCGGATCAGGAACCGTCGCTTTCAGGTTTAGCAACACGGGTCCGCTGGCCTCGTCAATCACGGATGTCTACTGGGACGATCAGTCTGGCGCACTTGGTGCCATGGGACCCATCTCAGTTTCCGCAGGCGTAGCGTTTTCCCAAGGTGCAAATCCAGGTAACCTTCCTGGTGGGTCGACGATCGGTTTTAGTGTCAGTCCGACCGGCGCCTCTGCTGACAGTAACTCCGGCAGGCCGGGCGTGATGGCTAATGGCGTCAATCCTGGCGAATGGCTGACAATCATCTGGACACTTGTCGCAGGTGTCAGCTTCAACGATGTTATCGCAGCACTCGATCTTGGGGGAGATCAGTCGGGTTCATTGCGTGTCGGTATCCACGTGCAGGGTTTCAGCAATGGTGGATCAGAATCCTTCGTCAATACAACGCCGGCCCCAGTTCCGGTTCCCGCGGCTGGATTGTTGCTGGCGGGTGCGATTGGTGCTTTGGCATTGTCGCGTCGGCGTAATAGAACCCGATCGCGCCGCATCTGATTTAACCTGAAGGGGGCCGGAAACCGTTCCCTTTTCGGTTGGTGATACTGTTTGCCCGTACGAACGGATAACATTCGGCGCGCACTGTCAGAGGTCAGCGTGAAATTCCTCGATCAGGTGGCGCACAACATCCTGCATCGCGATTTGGTCACCCTTGCCATCCGCCTTTGATGCGGCCAACACCCGGCGCTGCCGGTCGGCGCTGGTGCCATCTGCGATGTGGTCGCGCAGGGCCGCGATCTCGGCGGTGCAGGCCAGTGCTTTGGCATCTTCGGCAACCAGTTCAATCAGTTCTTCCAGCAGCTCGCCAAAGGGGACAATCGCGCGGCGACCAAGATCGATCAGCCCCTCGGACGTGCCATACCGTTGTGCCCGCCAGCGATTTTCGCCCAGTAGAAACCCGTCATAAATCCGCCAACGCTGGTTCTTGCGCGATAACCGCCACAGCATCCGGGTCAGGCATTGGGTCAACGCTGCCAGTGACAGTGTCATCTCCAACCGCGGCGAGACATCGCAGATCCGTGCCTCGATCGTCGGAAAACGGGCGGAAGGGCGCAGATCCCACCAGATCTTCGAACTGTCTTCGATGACGCCAAGGTTAACAAGGGCGCTGACCGAACGGTCATAGGCCGCCCAACTGTCCAACCGTGGCGGCAGGCCGGTGCGCGGAAGATTGTCAAACACCGTCAACCGGTAAGAGCTCAGGCCCGTATCTTCACCCTGCCAGTAGGGCGACGATGTCGACATCGCCAGAAGATGCGGCAGGAAGTAAGTTAGCTGGTTCATCAGGTCGATGCGCATTTCCGGATCGGGAATGCCCACATGCACATGCATGCCACAGATCAGCATCCGCCGCGCCACGCCACCCAGCGCCTGGCGCAGTTGGTTATAGCGGTCCTTGTCGGTGTGGTGCTGTTTTTTCCAATCGGCGAAGGGATGGCAGGACACGGCAATGGGGCGCAAACCATGTTTCTGTGCCTGAGTGGACACGCAGGCGCGCAGCCGCTTCAGATCCTCGCGGGCGTCGGTCACACCGGCACAGACGCGCGTTCCGATTTCGATCTGGCATTGCAGGAATTCCGGGCTGACCTGACCCTCCATTTCCGCCCGGCAGGCATCCATCATGGCGTCAGGCGCCACCGCGAGGTCGAAGGTCTCGGCATCGACCAGAAGGTATTCCTCCTCGATGCCGATAGTAAATTCGGGATCCGCAGTTGCGGCCATCGTTATCCTCCGTTCCGGGCCTCTACTCAGTTCAGCAGGAAAAGCCCGTCCCGGCAACCCTATGGTCCAAAAACAAAAACGCCCCCGCACGGATGCAGGGGCGTCGATACTGCTTTGGTGTGGAAATCAGTCCATCGCTTTGAAGTTGAACTCGCCACCTTCCTTGATGCCGGAAGGCCAGCGGGTGGTGATGGTTTTGGTCCGTGTGTAGAACCGGAAAGCATCCGGTCCGTGTTGGTTCAGATCGCCAAACCCTGATTTTTTCCACCCGCCGAACGTGTGATAGGCCAGCGGCACCGGGATGGGTACGTTGATCCCGACCATGCCGATGTTGATCCGGTTGGCGAAATCGCGCGCCGTATCGCCGTCGCGGGTAAAGATCGCGGTACCGTTGCCGTATTCATGGTCCATCGCATAGGACAGCGCTTCTTCATAGCTTTGCGCGCGCACCGTCGACAGGACAGGGCCGAAAATCTCGGTTTTGTAGATATCCATATCGCGGGTCACATTGTCGAACAGATGCGGGCCGACGAAATAGCCGTTCTCATACCCCTGCAGTTTGAACCCACGGCCATCGACGACCAGTTTCGCACCCTGCGCCACACCGCTTTCAACCAGCCGCAGGATGTTCGCCTTGGCGGCTCCGGTCACGACGGGGCCGTAATCGACGTCGTTGCCAGCGGTATAGGGGCCGACCTTCAGTTTTTCGATGCGTGGTACCAGCTTTTCGATCAGGGCATCCGCCGTCTTGTCACCAACCGGAACGGCAACCGAAATGGCCATGCAGCGTTCGCCTGCCGCGCCGAAGCCTGCGCCAACCAATGCGTCGGCAGCCTGATCAAGATCGGCGTCCGGCATGATGATCATGTGGTTCTTGGCACCGCCAAAACATTGCACGCGCTTGCCGTTGGTGCAGCCGCGCCCGTAGATATATTGGGCAATCGGCGTTGATCCGACAAAGCCCACGGCCTGAACCGTCTCATTGTCCAAAATAGCGTCGACAGACTCCTTGTCGCCATTGACGACCTGCAACACGCCATCCGGCAACCCGGCTTCCTTGAACAGTTCTGCCAGCATCAGCGGCACCGACGGGTCGCGTTCGGAAGGCTTGAGGATGAAAGCGTTGCCGCAGGACAGGGCAGGGCCCATTTTCCACAAGGGGATCATGGCCGGAAAGTTGAAGGGGGTGATGCCCGCCGCCACGCCCAAAGGCTGACGCATTGAATACATGTCGATGCCGGGGCCAGCGCTGTCGGTGAATTCGCCCTTCAGCATCTGGGCGGCGTTGATGCAGAATTCGATGACCTCAAGGCCTCTCTGCACGTCGCCCTTGGCATCGGGAATGGTCTTGCCATGTTCGCGGCTCAGCGCTTCGGCCAGCTTGTCCATGTCACGGTTGATCAGCCCTACCATCGCCATCATCACACGGCCGCGCTTTTGCGGGTTGGTCGCCCCCCAGGCCACTTGGGCCTTGGCGGCATCGGCAACAGCGGCATCCAGTTCGGCCTTGGTTGCCAGCGGCACCTTGGCTTGCACTTCACCTGTCGCGGGGTTGTAGACATCGGCGAAACGGCCGGACGTGCCTTTGACGTGTTTGCCGTTGATCCAGTGGGTCAGCTCTTGCATGGAATCCTCCTTGAGATTTCTGGGGGCAGAATAGTCTTGCATTTTTGCTTTTAAAAGGCGCAGTTTCTCAAAAGGGTTTTGCAAAAATGCAAAGGTACGTTCGATGACTGATTGGGATGACATGCGGGTTTTCCTGGCCGTGGCACGTACGGAAAGTCTGTCGGGGGCTGGCAAGGTGTTGCGTCTTGACCCAGCAACGGTCGGCCGACGTATCGCAAAACTGGAAGAAACGATGGCGGCGCGGCTCTTTGCCCGTTCGCCCCAAGGTTATACGCTGACCGATGAAGGGCAGCGAATGATGGGCCATGCTGCGCGCGCCGAACAAGCCATGGCTGGCGCCATGGAGGAGTTGCGTGGGGAGGCGGGCAGCCTGACCGGGCAGATCCGCATCGGGGCACCCGACGGTTCGGCCAACTACCTTTTGCCTCAGGTAATGGCGGCCATCTGCGACGAAAACCCCGGCCTTGATGTCCAGATCGTGGCCTTGCCGCGTGTATTCAACCTTTCAAAGCGTGAAGCGGACATGGCCATTGCGGTCAGCAGGCCGGAGGCAGGCAAACTGACGGTGCAAAAGCTGACCGATTACAAGCTGCATCTGGCCGCATCGCGTGGTTATCTCGAACGCCACCCACCGATCCGAACGCTGGCAGATCTGAAAAACCACCGGATGATCGGCTATATCCCCGATCTGATTTTCGACAAGGAACTCGACTATCTGGCCCAGACCGGTATGGACACCGTCGCGCTTGCCTCAAATTCGGTTTCAGTGCAGTTCAACTGGGTACGCCATGGGGCAGGGGTGGCCATTGTGCATGACTTTGCCCTGACCGCCGCCCCCGATCTTGTCAAGATCCTGCCCGATCAACTCAGCCTGACACGCAGCTTTTTTCTGATCCGCCATGCCGATGACCGGCGGGTCGACCGGCTGAACCGGTTTGCCGAATTGCTGGCCCAGGGGGTGCGCCGCGAAGTGGCGCGGCTTGAAGCCTTGACTTGACACGAAACTGTGAAGGGGCGACGCTGGTCGAAAGTTTCTTTTTCCATAGGAGGTTGCCATGCTGGTCGATCAGATACTCAAGTCGAAATCCGACACGGGCGTTGTGACGATTGCGCCCGGAATGAGCATTGCAGCTGCGGCAGAGTTGTTATCGTCGAAAAGGATCGGGGCCGTCGTCGTTTCAAAGGACGGCGTCAGCCCACTTGGTATCCTGTCAGAGCGCGACATCGTGCGCGAACTTGGCAAGCGTGGCACCGGCTGCCTGACCGATCAGGTCGATGCACTGATGACGCGAAAGCTGGTCAGTTGCGCCCCAAATGATCTGGCCGACGCCGTACTGGCCAAGATGACCGAAGGCCGGTTTCGCCACATGCCGGTAATGAAAGGCGAACAGATGGTCGGATTGATCTCGATCGGCGATGTGGTCAAGGCACGCCTGTCGGAACTGGCGATGGAGAAAGAGGCCCTGACAGGCATGATCATGGGGAATTAACGCCTCGGGTCTTGTAATTTTTGGTACAATATCGTTGCGTAGCGCCAAATAGCGGGACCGCGAGGAGGCGACCCATGCGCATCGGCCTGTATCCCGGCACGTTCGATCCGATCACACTTGGCCATACCGATATCATTCAGCGGGCGATGGCGCTTGTGGACAGGTTGGTTATCGGCGTTGCCATCAATCGCGACAAGGGACCGCTTTTCACGCTGGAAGAGCGGGTTGAAATGGTCAAGGCGGAATGCGACGCCATCACCGCTGTCACCGGCGGCGAAATCATTGTTCACCCGTTCGAGAACCTGTTGATCGACTGCGCGCGCGATGTCGGTGCCGGAGTAATCATCCGGGGGCTGCGCGCGGTCGCGGATTTTGAATATGAGTTTCAGATGGTCGGCATGAACCGCGCCATGGACGACTCGATCGAGACTGTGTTCTTGATGGCCGATGCACGTCGTCAGGCGATCGCCTCGAAGCTGGTCAAGGAGATTGCCAGACTGGGCGGTGACATCACGCGGTTTGTAACCCCGCCGGTCAAAAATGCGCTAATCGCGCGTTTTGCCCAACCCGAGGCAAGGCCCAAAGCACAAAAGAAATAATGGCGATGAAACGGCGGCGCAGGATTCTCCTGGCACTGGTTGCCATCTATGTCGGCTACGGCGCCGTCATGACCTATCTCCATCCGCGCTACATTTACCCGTTTTCGCAGGAAGCTTTTGCGATGCCGGGGTTTTCCAGGACGGAAATCACTGTCGCAGACACCGGACCGCTCGGCGTCTGGGTTCACAAGGCGCAGCAGCACGATGCGCCTGTCATTGTCTATTTCATGGGGAATGCTGGAATATTGTCCATCCACAAAGCCCCGCTAGCA
>JAOUMG010000153.1 GCA_029881635.1 Paracoccaceae bacterium
CACAGAGAACCATGTAAGATAGGATGCGAGATGTGCGTCCGTTCCCGTCCGCAAATGGATGTATCCAATTCAACCGCCACATCACGTAAGACGACAGATGTATTGCGGTTTCTTCTGACCAGTTGTCACTGACGTATTCGAGCATTTCTTCGACGTAGCGTGGCACGTCATCGCGTGACACAGGGAAATGCTTGCTTCCCTTGATCGCGACGCCTGCAGGACGAAAGTTTCCAGCGTATTGGTCAATTCCGTCCATCGCCAGTCGATGCAACTTCAAAAGGGTCGACACTCTTAGGTTCGGCTTACCAGCCGCAATCCAACGTTCAACCTCTTCCATGGCCCAGTCGAACTGATCAAGCGCATTGCTTGCCTCTCGCTTTGCCAGTTCGACTGGGTCATCAATAAGCGGAGGTATCTCGGCCTCGCTCTTTCGTTCGGCCATTCAATCAACTCATTTCTTGGGCTTTTTGGCAGCTTGAACTACCATTTCGCGGGTAACGTTTTCATTCTCAATTTTTGCTGTACCGAAAGCGAAGCTGATCCGTTGCTCTGTCTTCTGAGGTTCTGTCATTCGCACTTTTCGTGCATGCTCCACCAGCTTCTCAAGCGAAGTCGTCATATCGGTTCTCCCGTGGGCGTTACCTGCTGTGTTTTTAGATAAGGATTCTTGCGCATACTTGGCTCATTGGCAAGTGAAGTTTGGTGCGTCAAACTGGATATTCCTTACAATTCGGTACACGAACCGCATTGATTATTACCCCTGCAGCGTCCTGACCCCGATCCCCTCGCCCCGCGCCTTCATCGCCTGAACGGCGGAGATGCTGGCGGCGGCGGTGGTGAAGTAGGGGATCTTGTCGTAAAGGGCGACGGCGCGGATGGAGCGGCTGTCTTCGACGGCCTGTTGGCCCTCGGTCGAGTTGAAGAGAAGCGCGATTTCGCCGTTTTTCAGGCGGTCGACGATGTGCAGCTTGCCCTCTTGCCGACCCTCATAGACCTTGTTCACCGTCTCTGACGCGATGCCGTTTTCGGTAAGGAAAGCGGCGGTGCCGCGGGTGGCGATGAGGCCGAAGCCCATGGTGACCAGATCGCGGGCGGCCTCGGCCATCTCAGCCGTCTTGTCCATGTCCTTGATCGAGATGAAGACGCGGCCTTCGGTGGGCAGCACAGTGCCCGCACCAAGCTGCGCCTTCAAAAACGCCAGCGGGAAGGTGCGGTCCCAACCCATCACCTCACCCGTCGAGCGCATTTCGGGGCCAAGGATCGTATCGACACCGGGGAAGCGGGCGAAGGGCAGTACCGCCTCTTTCACCGAAAACCACGGGGTGATCGGGTCGGCCAGCGTCAACGGATCGGCATAGGGCAGGGCCGTGTCAGGGCCGACACCCTGGGCATAGGCTTCGCGCATCGGAAAGTTCGACAGCGGTTCACCGGCCATGAGACGGGCGGCGATGGAGGCAATGGCGCTGTCGGTGGCCTTGGCCACGAAAGGCACGGTGCGCGAGGCGCGGGGGTTGACCTCAAGCACATAAATCACGCCGTCCTTGATGGCGAACTGGACGTTCATCAGGCCCTTGACCTCAAGCGCCAATGCCATGGCGACAGTCTGCTTTTTCAGCTCGGCAACGGTTTCGGCGGTCAGCGAATGCGGCGGCAGGCAGCAGGCAGAATCGCCGGAATGAACGCCCGCCTCTTCGATATGCTCCATGATCCCGGCGACATGGACATTGGTGCCGTCCGAGAGTGCATCGACATCGACCTCGATCGCGTTTTGCAGATAGCTGTCGAGCAGGACGGGGTTCTTGCCGGAGACGGTGACGGCGCTGGTGATGTAGCGCTTGAGCTGATCCATGTCGCGGACAATCTCCATCGCACGGCCGCCCAGCACGTAGGAGGGGCGGATGACCAGCGGGAAGCCGACATGTTCGGCGATCTTGAGCGCTTGGGTGTCCGAAGAGGCGATGCCGTTGACGGGCTGTTTGAGGCCCAGCTTTTGCAAGAGCTGCTGAAACCTTTCGCGGTCTTCGGCGAGATCGATCGCGTCGGGCGTGGTGCCGAGGATCGGGATGCCTTCGTCCTTCAGGGCCTGGGCGAGTTTCAGTGGCGTCTGGCCACCGAACTGGACGATAACACCGTGAAGGGTGCCGTTTTCCTGCTCGACCCGGAGGATTTCGAGCACATGTTCCAGCGTCAGGGGTTCGAAGTAAAGCCGGTCAGAGGTGTCGTAATCGGTGCTGACCGTTTCGGGGTTGCAGTTGATCATGATGGTTTCATAACCCGCATCGGTCAGCGCAAAGCAGGCGTGGCAGCAGCAATAGTCGAATTCGATCCCCTGACCGATCCGGTTGGGACCGCCGCCAAGAATGACGACCTTTTTGGCGTCCGAGGGGCGCGCTTCGCATTCCACGTCGCCCATCGCGGGGACCTCATAGGTGGAATACATATAGGGCGTCTGGGCTTCGAATTCGGCGCCGCAAGTGTCGATGCGCTTGAAGACGGCGGTAACACCGAGCCGTTGGCGCGCGCGGCGGACCTGACCTTCGTCACGACCGGTGAGGTTGGCGAGGCGGGCATCGGTGAAGCCCATCATCTTGAGCCGCCGCAGGCCGTTTTCGGTGACGGGGAGGCCCTCGGCCCGGATGGTTTCCTCGGTCTCCACGATTTCGCGGATACGGGCGAGAAACCACGGGTCAAAGGAAGTGGCCGCATTGATGTCGTCGTCGGAAAGCCCGTGGCGCATGGCCTGGGCGATGACGCGGATACGGTCCGGCGTTTGCACAGAAAGGGCGCGGATGATGGCCGAGCGGTCGGGGGCGCCGTCGATGGTAATTTCGTCAAAGCCGGTGAGGCCGGTTTCCATCGACGCCAGCGCTTTTTGCAAGGATTCGTGGATTGTGCGGCCAATGGCCATCGCCTCGCCCACCGATTTCATCGCCGTGGTCAGTTCTGCCTTGGCGCCGGGGAATTTTTCAAAGGCGAAGCGCGGGATTTTGGTCACGACATAGTCGATGGTCGGCTCAAAGCTGGCTGGGGTGACCTTGGTGATGTCATTGTCCAACTCGTCGAGCGTGTAGCCGACGGCGAGCTTGGCGGCGATCTTGGCGATGGGAAAGCCGGTGGCCTTGGAGGCGAGCGCCGAAGACCGTGACACACGCGGGTTCATCTCGATCACCACCATGCGCCCATCGGCGGGGTTGATCGCCCATTGCACGTTCGACCCGCCGGTTTCGACGCCGATTTCGCGCAGAACGGCGATGGAGCCGTTGCGCATGATCTGGTATTCCTTGTCGGTCAGCGTCAATGCCGGGGCGACGGTGATAGAATCGCCGGTATGGACGCCCATCGGATCGACGTTTTCGATGGCGCAGACGATGATGGCGTTGTCCGCCTTGTCGCGGACCACCTCCATCTCATACTCCTTCCATCCGAGCAGCGATTCATCGACCAGGATCTGGGCCATCGGCGATGCGTCGAGGCCCGAGCGGCAGATCGCCTCGTACTCATCCCGGTTATAGGCCACGCCGCCGCCGGTGCCGCCAAGAGTGAAGGCGGGGCGGATGATGGCCGGAAGCCCGACATATTCGATGGCGTCAAGTGCGGCGGCGACGCCAGCATTGATGTCATATTTGCCGTTGGGTTTCTTCGGGGCGGCGATGATCGTTGCCTTGGGATTTTCGATGCCGATCCGGTCCATCGCTTCGCGGAAGAGTTTGCGATCTTCTGCCATTTCAATGGCTTGGCGGTTGGCGCCAATTAGTTCAACGTTAAACTTGTCTAGAACGCCCATATCGGCCAGCGCCAGCGAGGTGTTGAGACCAGTCTGCCCGCCCATGGTTGGCAGCAGCGCGTCGGGGCGTTCGGCCTCAATGATCTTGGCGACGATCTCGGGCGTGATCGGTTCGATATATGTGGCGTCGGCGAGACCCGGATCGGTCATGATGGTCGCGGGGTTGGAGTTGACGAGGATGACCCGGAAGCCTTCTTCGCGCAGCGCCTTGCAGGCCTGTGCGCCGGAATAGTCAAACTCGCAGGCCTGTCCGATAACGATGGGCCCCGCGCCGATGATCATGATGGATTTGATATCGGTTCTTTTCGGCATGGCAGCGCCCCTCTGTCCATTCACCTTGCGCGGGTCGCCAGCCCGTGGGACCGGCGCGCAAATCTTGGTGGGTTATAGGCATGGGCGGCGCGGGTGCAAGGGGGGGTGACGCCGGTCTGGTCGGATTACCGGGGTTTTCTTATCCCGCAGGCGACCGCCGCGCGGCGATCATCAGTTCCGTCAGGACCCAAAGCCAGAGCAGGCACATCACCCAGACATAGTTGGCGCTGGGCCAGGGAAGGGCGCCGATCTTGGCGAAGAGCGCGGCCAGCGATGCGAGGCCAAGCGCGCCAAAGAGGACCATCGCGCGCCGCAGGGGAATGTGGGGGACGATACCGGGCAAGAGCAGCATGGGCATGACATAATAGTGCAGCCATCCCAGCGGGCCGAAAAGCGGCACAATGATTGAAAGCGCCAGAAGACCCATCGCACGTTTTTGACCGCTGGCCTTATGCCGCAATGCCATCCCGAAGGCAGCGATCAGGGCAATAGCTGTCAGCGCCAGAAGCGGGCTGAACCAGGCGGGGATGTTGTGGATGATGTAATTCGGTTCAGAGGTCACGATCGCCGGGGCGAGCGACAGACCGGAGGCAAGTGCGGGAAGCGCCGCCCGGAGCGAAACATTGCCTGCCGACAGGAAAGCCACGTCAGAAACCGTCCGCAGGCTGCCAAGGAAATCCCAATGAAGCGGCAGGCCTGCCACAACGAGGCTGAGAATGCCCAATGCACCGCCGAAGATTGCAAATGCGGCGATGGCCCGCCATTGCCGGTCGATCAGGAAAACAAGGATGAAGGTCGCGGGGCTGAGTTTTATCGCGGCGGCAAGCCCCAGCGCCATCCCGGCGGCGACGGGGCGCCCGGCGGTGAGCCTTTCAAAGGCCAGAAGTGTCAGGAAGTTGACCGTGATGCTTGGGTTATTGAACCAGAGCGCCGAATATGCGGGCATCATCGTTGACAACAGAAGGACACCGATGGCGGCCTGCAGCCAAACCGGTATTCCTTTGGCGGGCAAGATGCGCATGGCGAGCCAGACAGATGCCGCCAGCATCGGGACCTGAAAACATGTCACCGCATTGGCAAAGCCCTGTGGCGACAGAACATCAGTCAGGGGTGCGGTCAGCGCCGCCCATAGTGGTGGGTAGACATAGGCGAAACTGCCCGCCTCATATATCCCCAAGGCTTTCTGTGCCGGGATCCATTCAACAGCCGTGCCGCCGAAAAAGCCTGCCGGGGCCGCATAGATGAGATCTGGCTGGCCCGTTTGCCAGAGATACCCTGCGATATAAACAGCCGACAGATCTTCGGGCCATTGATCCCATTGCAAGATCATGGTGGCGAGCGCCCAAATGACCAGAAACAGTGTCGCAAGCGTGCGGTTCTGCCGATCGGTCAGGTCAGGCAGGGTGATTGACGGGCGGGCGGGGCGGTTCAGTTCGGTCATGGGTTCCGGCGATTGGCGCCCGGCTGATGCCCGGCCCCAGAAGGCTATAGGGTTTTGGATTTGGGGTGAATCGGTAATCGGGTTTTTCGCATTCGAAATCTCTAACGTGATGTATCGGCGCAAACGCGGGGCGACGAGATCGGGGGATTCCTGTTGAAAAAGGCAAAGAAGCCTTTGGGCTTGCCCTTGACTTCGGCGCCTGTCCGCGCTCAATCGG
>JAOUMG010000154.1 GCA_029881635.1 Paracoccaceae bacterium
CCTCAGGTGGTGCTGGTTGTCGGGGTGAACGGATCGGGCAAGACAACCACGATCGGCAAACTCGCCAGCCAGTTTCGCGCGGCGGGCAAGACCGTGGTGATCGCGGCAGGCGATACGTTTCGCGCGGCGGCTGTCGAACAATTGCAGGTGTGGGGAAATCGGGCAGGGGTGCCGGTACTGACGGCGCCCGAAGGGTCCGACCCGGCGTCGCTGGCCTTTGACGCGATGGCCAAGGCCGAAGCGGACGGCGCGGACCTGTTGCTGATTGACACTGCGGGCCGGTTGCAGAACCGTACCGATCTCATGGAGGAACTGGCCAAGATCGTGCGAGTGATCCGGAAGAAAGACCCCAGCGCCCCCCATAACACGCTGCTGGTCCTGGATGCGACAACGGGCCAGAACGCGCTGAGCCAGGTCGAGATTTTCCGCAAGATCTCGGACGTCTCCGGGCTGGTGATGACCAAGCTCGACGGTACGGCTAAGGGCGGCGTACTGGTGGCGCTGGCCGATAAGTTCGGTCTGCCGATCCATGCGATTGGCGTCGGCGAACAGATTGATGATCTGTCGCCTTTCGACCCGGAGGATTTTGCCAATGCTCTGGTCGGTGTGGAAACTGCATCGTGACGCTCCCCAGCAGGCCTGCGCTGAATGAGTGATTGGCTGGTCGCGCTGGAGGGAACGCCTTCGGGGCACTCACTGGCATTGGCGCTGGCCCTGTTTGCCGCCTTTTCACATGCCCTATTTGGCGCCCTGCAGAAGGGCCGCCATGATCCGTGGCTGAGCCGCGCGGCGATTGATGCCTGTTACGCGACGATGGCCGCACCTGTGGCGTTGTTTCTGGTGCCCTGGCCCGAACCGCATCTGTGGTCGATCCTGCTGGGGGCCGCGGTGATCCATTTCGGTTACAAGTTCAGCCAGGCGATGACCTATTCGCGCGGTGCCTATTCGGTGGTTTATCCGGTCGTGCGGGGTACGGCGCCCTTTTTTGCCGTTATCGGCGCCGGGATCATCTTTGGCGAACATTTCAACCTTGCGCAGTGGCTGGGCGTTTTCGTGTTGCTGGCCGGTATTTTTGGGCTGGCAATCTACAACCTGAGAACCATCAAACAGGATCGTGACACGATGGTTCCGGCGCTGATGTTGGCGGTGCTGACGGGATGCTTTGTGGCCCTATACACGACCTATGACGCATACGGCATTCGGGCCACGGCCAATCCCTTCACGTTTCTGGCATGGTTTTTCTTTTTTGATGGGTTGATCATGCCGGTCTATGTTATGCGGCGCTGGCGGCAGCTGCCGGTGTCTGAGGTTGTACCACTATTCAAACGTGGAGTTTTCGGAGCGCTGACAGCCTTTGCCAGTTTCGGGTCCATCATGGTGGCAACCCGGCTGGACAAGGTGGGCGAGGCTGCAGTACTGCGCGAAACCTCGACCGTCTTTGCCGCCGCGATTGCATGGATTGTCTTGGGTGAAAAGGTTGGGCCCAGGCGGCTCGCGTTGATGACATTGATCGCTGCTGGTGCTGTGATCGTAGAACTGGCAGGATAGCGATCATGGCGGGCAAGAAAATCAATACATGGCTGAAACTGGGTCTGGAACTGGGCCCAGTCATTGCATTTTTCGTGGCGTTTACGAAGCTCAAGGATCAGACGGTCACCATTGGTGGCACCGACTATGGCGGGTTCATTCTGGCGACCATGGGGTTTGTACCATTGATGCTGATCTCGACGGCGATACTCTGGCGGCTTACAGGCCGGATCGCGCCGATGCAGATTGCCACGCTGGTTCTGGTTGTGGTTTTCGGTGGCCTGTCGGTCTGGTTCAATGATGAGCGGTTTTTCAAGATGAAGCCGACCATGATCTACCTGCTTTTTGCCGGTATCCTTGGTTTTGGTCTGATGCGCGGAAAATCCTATCTGGCGCTGGTGATGGATGAGGCCATGCCTCTCAGGCCCGAAGGCTGGACCATACTGACGAGACGTTTGGCGTTGTTTTTTGCAGGGCTTGCCTTGACCAACGAAGTGGTCTGGCGGACCATGTCGGATCAGGCATGGGTCAATTTCAAGACCTTTGGCCTGACAGCGGCAATTTTCGTGTTTTTCATGGCGCAGAGCGGCGTATTTCAGAAATATGCTGTGGAAGATAAACAATAAGCGGTCATCGCGGCGATTATTGGCCGGTTTTTGGAAACGCTCTGTTGCCAATCACGTTCCGAAGTTTTTGATTTAGCCCCATTACTCCCACAAATTGGCCGGGTTTCGCAGGTATTTCGGGAGGGTGATATCCGGGGCAAGGAACTCGGATCCACAAGTTTAGTAACGATCATGCTTTTTGCGGAGTAAAATGATGTCCCGGTTTTCCCCGTTTCCCTTTCTCCATTCCAAGGTGGTTCTTGCCTATGCTGCGGGGGTGTTCGTGGCTACGGTCAGCGGTGCAATTTCGACCGAGCGTGTTCATGACACGATGACTGATACGCTGGAGGCCAATCGTTTCGCCAGCATCGTGCAAGTCTACCGCACCAGCCTTGAAAACGTTCAGTACAAGACTGAAACATTGGGGCGCACCACCAAAAAGCGCATTGTAGAGGCCTATGATAGCCTTGAACCAGTCGCAGATTTGCAACTTGCCGAAGATACCAGTCAAACGGCTTCGACCGCAGCAAGCACCCAATAGTGCCGAAGCACCCTCAGGCGGGGCGCCGGAAAAGCAGGTCTTGCGCTTTGCGGTCCGTTTGCAGGTTGGAGCGCAGTTCGGCGGCGACGGCCCGGCCACGCTGAACACCAGGCCGGGCAGCCATCGTCTCAAGCCAGCGGGCTAGGTTTGGTTTGTCGTCCAGCGTTTGTTCTTGCCCTTCCCAAAGCGACGCCCATGGCCAAATGGCAAAATCGGCGATGGACGGGAAATTTCCGGCCACATAGTCGTGCCCGGCCAGCTGCCGGTCCAGTACGCCGTAAAGCCGGGCAACTTCGTTGCGGTAACGACCCTTGGCATAGGGTAGGTCATTGGGTGGATCCATGGCCGGGGCATATTTTATGAAATGGTGCGCCTGTCCGGCCATTGGTCCGACGCCACCCATTTGCCACATGAGCCATTGATCCACGGCGATGCGGTCACGTTCGGTCTTGCCGTAGAATTTGCCGGTCTTTCGGGCCAGATATTGCAAGATAGCGCCGGATTCAAAAATCGATATGGGCTTTCCATCAGGGCCGTCAGGGTCGGTGATGGCAGGCATACGGTTATTGGGGGAAAGTTTCAGAAATTCGGGTGCGAATTGATCACCTGCGCCGATATTGATCAGATGGATCTTGTAAGGCAGGCCCATTTCTTCAAGGGCGATGGTGATTTTCCAGCCATTCGGCGTAGGCCAGTAATAAAGATCAATCGTTCCTGTCATGGTCGGTCCTTTCCGTTGGCGGCAATCATCAGCATCCTGCCCGGTACTGCAAGGCAGATATATTGTGCGCAGGTGCAGGGTTGAAATTTCACGAAAGGGCGCGGTCAGCCCGGCAGGTCATCCAAAAGTTCCTGTGCCGTCAGATGGTTTCGCAGCGACCAATAACAATCTTCCTGGGTCGGCTTGAGGCAGGTCACCGGTTTGCCATCGACCATCACCTGCCAAACTGTTCCGTCGGCGTTTGCCGCACGGATCGGATAGGTGTTTGCAGCAAAGCTGACTTCGCCGACTATCTGCCGTTCGGCCTGCGGGGCGGTGCAGGCTGTGACAAGGGCGATAGCGGTGAAAGCGGGTAGGTTACGCATGGGGTCTTCCTTTGATGGTGCGGGCACAGTTGATCGGAAATGCCGACCAGCTTCAAGCAAGGTTGATGATTTTGGCGCGCGACATCCCCCTGCGCATGCCGGTTGACCCGGACGACACTTCGCGCTATCGCAAAGGTCGTGGCGATTTGTTACCGGATTGCGGGCCACGTTAAATATGCCGCTAAAGAGGTTGGAGGTAATAGCGCCCCCGCCTGTACCGGTGGGGGCTTTTTGTTGCCGGAGGCACATGACATGACCGATTGGAAAACCCGCACGAAACTGGTTCATTCCGGCACGCGCCGCAGCCAGTATGGCGAAATGTCCGAAGCGATATTCCTGACCCAGGGCTTTGTCTATGAAAGCGCAGAGCAAGCCGAGGCGCGGTTCATCGAAAGCGGTCCGGATGAATTTATCTATGCCCGATATGGCAATCCGACGGTGCGCATGTTCGAAGAACGCATTGCCGCCATCGAAGGTACCGAAGATGCCTTTGCCACGGCGTCAGGCATGGCCGCCGTCAATGGTGCGCTGACGTCGCTGCTGAAGGCGGGGGACCATGTTGTCGCGGCGCGGGCGCTGTTTGGATCATGTCTTTATGTGCTGGAAATTCTCGGCCGCTTTGGCGTTGAGGTGACGCTGGTCGATGGCACGGATCTGGACCAGTGGCGCGGGGCGGTGCGCGACGGAACCAAAGCGGTGTTCCTCGAATCGGTTTCAAACCCGACACTGGAAGTCATTGATGTGCGTGGTGTCTGCGAGATTGCCCATGCCAAGGGAGCATTGGTCATTGTTGACAATGTTTTTGCCACGCCTACCTTTTCCAGGGCGGTGGCCCTTGGCGCGGATATCGTGGTCTATTCCGCGACCAAGCATATCGACGGGTCTGGTCGTTGCCTTGGGGGCGTTGTCTGCGGATCGCGCACTTACATCCGCAAGGTTCTGGAACCCTATCTGAAACATACCGGTGCCGCGCTGAGCCCGTTTAACGCATGGGTATTGCTCAAAGGGATGGAAACGCTGGATCTGCGGGTGCGCCAGCAGGCCGCCTCTGCGCTGACAATCGCCGAGGCGCTGGTGGGTCATGACAAGCTGACAAAAGTCATTTTTCCCGGGCTGAAATCACATCCCAACTACGCCATTGCGATGGATCAGATGGGGGCGGGCGGCACGGTCGTAACGATGGAGATCAAGGGTGGTCAGGCGGGCGCCTTCCGCTTTCTCAACGCGCTGGAAATAATCAAGATTTCCAATAATCTGGGCGATGCAAAATCGATCGTGACCCACCCTGCGACAACCACCCATCAGCGCCTGACGCCGGAAAAGCGCGCCGAGCTGGGTATCACGCCGGGAATGGTGCGGTTGTCATTGGGGTTGGAGGATTCCGATGATCTTCTGAACGACGTGAACCAGGCCCTTGATGCCGTTTGATGTCGTGAATTCGCCGGGAATAACCGCGTAGGGTTGGACAAGCGGGTGTTGCTACCCACATAATGGGCCAGTCGGGGCAGTCCCGGCAAAAGGAGCCGTGCCATGAATTTCGTGGGCGACATTGATCGGGAACCAAACCGCGAAGACGCAGCCGAGGCGCTGCGCCTGTTGCAGCGCTGGGCTGAAAAGGCGGACCCGTCCGAGGTGGCGCGGCTCGATCCGGCTATCGCACGGCTGTTACCGAACCGTGAGGTTTCGAACTATCCAGATTTATCAAGGACATATCAGGATGACTTCACCTCCGATGCGGCTTACCTCGCCTCTATGCCCGACCTTCAGAACGGCCCGTCCAGCCTGATTATCGGTGCCAAGGCGCAGATCCAGCATGTCGGTATTTCCAACTTCCGCCTGCCGATCCTTTTTCACACCCGCGATGGCGGCGATGTCACGCTGGAGACCAGCGTAACCGGTACGGTTTCTCTCATCGGTGAAAAGAAGGGCATCAACATGAGCCGCATCATGCGGTCTTTTTATGCCCATGCCGAGCGGACCTTTTCGTTTTCG
>JAOUMG010000155.1 GCA_029881635.1 Paracoccaceae bacterium
CAGCCCGATCCAGATCATCGATTGCTGTGCCGCGAATACCGCCAGTTGGGTCAATGTAGAAAGCTTGTCGCCACTGGGGAATGTTGCAACCGTAAATCCTGCTGCAATCTTGTCGCGCCAAAGCTGGCTGGTCCAAATATCGCTGCCGCTGGCATCCATGAAGGCTTTGAAGCCTGCCGCAGCACTGCCCATGTAGGTGGGGCTGCCAAAGACGATCGCGTCCGCTTCTTCAAGCGCTGTCCAGTCCCCCGGACCCATCTTTTCCACGTCGATCTGTTCGGCATGTGCACCGTCCACGCCATCAATGCCGTCGGCAACATGCCGGGCCAGCACCCGGGTATGACCTGCCCCACTGAAATAAACGATCGCAATGCGCATTCGAAAAGCCTTCTAAACCGGAATCGCCGTGGTTTTCGATACCGTTCTCAACGCGAAAGATGAATGCATTTGCGCGACCCCCGGCAACCGCGCCAGATACTGGCGGTGGATACGGGCGAAATCTTCGGTGTCATGCGCAACCACCTTTAGCAGGTAATCCGCCGTTCCCGCCATCAGGTGGCATTCCAGAATATCGGGTACGAGCTTGACCGCCCTTTCAAATGCTTCCAGCACCTCGTCGGCCTGACCTGACAGGGTAATCTCGACGAAGACCGTCGTGGGGCGGCCAAGTTTACGAGCATTCAGGAGGGCGACGAAGGCGTCGATATAGCCCTCCTCTTCCAGCCGTTGCACGCGCCTGTGGCAGGCCGAGGGTGATAGGTTCACCCGTTCTGACAATTCTGAATTGGTAATGCGGCCCTGCTTTTGCAGGGCTTCAAGTATTCGGCGGTCTGTCGCGTCAATTTCCATAATGATCGAATAATATTCGATGCTTTGATGATTTTACAACAGATACTGCGGAAAATACCTTAAAGGGCCGCTGTAAATTTCAAAACATTTGCGCGCGATCCGGCGCATTATGACATCCGACATATGCGGGGAGAGGAATACGCAATGAAAATCGGTTGCCCAAAGGAAATCAAGCCACAGGAATTCCGCGTTGGAATGACGCCGAATGCGGCGCGCGAGGCGGTGAACAACGGCCATTCGGTCCTGATCGAGACGAACGCCGGTGTTGGCGCCGGGTTTACCGATGCTGATTACATCGATGCGGGTGCCAAAATTCTCGGCACCGCGAAAGAGGTGTTTGCCGCCGCCGACATGATCGTCAAGGTTAAGGAACCGCAGGCCGTTGAGCGTAAGATGTTGCGCGAAGGCCAGATCCTTTTCACCTATCTGCATCTGGCCCCGGATCCGGCGCAAACCAAAGATCTTCTGGCTTCCGGTGCGACCTGCATCGCCTATGAAACCGTGACCGACCGCAATGGTGGCCTGCCGCTGCTGGCCCCCATGTCCGAAGTTGCGGGCCGTCTGGCACCGCAGGTAGGTGCCTGGACGCTGCAAAAGGCCAATGGTGGCCGGGGCGTGCTGATGGGCGGCGTGCCGGGTGTGGGCCCCGCGAAGGTTCTGGTGATCGGCGGCGGTGTCGTCGGAACCCATGCGGCCAAGATCGCCGCTGGTATGGGTGCGGATGTGACCGTGCTCGACCGTTCATTACCGCGCCTGCGTTATCTTGACGACGTCTTCGGCGGCACATTCAAGAACAGCTACGCCTCCGCAGGCAACACAATCGAATACGCGCGTCAGGCCGATATGATCATTGGTGCCGTGCTGATCCCCGGCGCTGCAGCGCCCAAGCTGATTTCAAAGGCGCAGCTTAAGGAACTGAAGCCGGGCGCCGCGTTGGTGGATGTGGCGATCGACCAGGGCGGGTGCTTTGAAACCTCGAAGGCAACAACCCATCAGGACCCGATCTACGAAGTTGACGGGATCATGCATTACTGTGTGGCCAATATGCCGGGCGCCGTTGCCCGCACTTCGACGCTGGCCCTTGGCAATGCGACCATGCCATTCATGCTGGCGCTGGCCAACAAGGGCTGGAAAAAGGCCTGTGCAGAAGACGCCCATCTCATGGCGGGTCTTAACGTTCATGCGGGAAAGCTGACTTATGCCGCCGTGGGCGAAGCGCTGGGGATGCCGGTCATCAGCGGCGCGGATGCGCTGAAGATCTAGGCATTGAGCCAACCGGGATAAATAAAGGCCTGCCGCGAGGCAGGCCTTTATTTTCAGTTCAGAATGAAATGCGCTTATTTCTTCAGCGCATCGCGGATTTCCGTCAAAAGGTCGACTTCGCTCGGTCCGGCGGGGGCTGCTGGGGCTTCTGCCTCTTTTGCAACCGCTGCTTCCTTGATCCGGTTCACCGCCTTGACCAGCATGAACACCACCCAGGCAATGATCAGGAAGTTGATTACGGCAGTGATGAAGCTGCCATAGTTGAACGACGCGGCGTCTGGTCCGTCGCCAAGTGCGATCTTCAGCCCCGAAAAATCGAGCCCGCCGGACACCAGCGAGATGATCGGATTAATGAGGTCGTCGACCAGTGATGTGACGATGGCCGTAAAGGCCGCGCCGATGATGATACCAACAGCCATGTCCATGACATTGCCCTTGGCGATGAAATCCTTGAATTCCTGCAACATTTATCTGTCCCCGTTAATTGCACTTTGCACCGCGCGTTTCCGATTGTTGCGGCTAACGTGATAAAACAACATCACGAGAAATCATCAAGGGGATACTTTAACCGGTTTTCCCCTAAACCTAGATGTCGGTGACACGCGTTGAAAATGCAGGAGCCGAAATTGTCAAACTTATCAATGTTTCCGATCACGAAACGATGGCCGCCACGGAACCCGAAGGCAATTCAGCTTTATTCTCTTACCACACCCAATGGCGTCAAAGCTTCCATTGCGCTTGAGGAAATGGGCATTCCCTATGACGCGCATCTGGTTTCGTTCAGCACGGATGATCAACTGACGCCCGAATTTCTGTCACTGAACCCCAACAACAAGATCCCTGCAATCATCGATCCGGAAGGGCCAGAGGGCAAACCCATCCCGCTTTTCGAAAGTGGCGCGATACTGCTTTATCTGGCGGAAAAGTCGGGCAAGCTGTTGCCCAAGGACGCTGCGGGGCGCTGGGCGACAATCCAATGGTTGATGTTTCAGATGGGCGGTGTCGGGCCCATGTTCGGGCAAGTCGGCTTTTTCCATCATTTCGCAGGCAAGGATATCGCTGATCCGCGTCCGCGCGAACGTTATTATGGCGAGGCCAAGCGGCTCTTGGGTGTTATGGATCGGCAGCTTGAGGGAAATGACTGGATCACGGGCAGCTATTCCATCGCCGATATCGCCATCGCACCCTGGCTGCGCACCTTGCGCGACTTTTATCGCGCGGGTGATGCCGTTGGCTGGAGTGACCTGAAAAACATCCCCACCTATCTTGATCGCTTCCTCGCCCGCCCCGCAGTGCAGCGCGGGCTGGTTCAGCCACCCCGCGACTGACGTTTCTCTGCCGCCACATAAACAGGCTGTATCTTTCCCAGCGGCCCAAGGTTCAGCCATCGCTTTAGTGCTTTGATCATAGCCTTGGGCCCGATCGCCTCAAGCCTACCTGTTTGCAGCGCTACCTCTACCGATATGTCGCCACGGTAGACATGGGTCATGTCACACAGGGTTGCCGACAGGTATAGATCGACACCATAGCCCGGGTCGATCACGCATAGCTCGCAATCCTCACCTTGATTGACGAACCAGACCTTTGATTTTTGCGAGGGCTGATCGGTAAACCCAATTTCCACAACTGACCGTCCGGGTCCGAAGGCGCGCGGGTCGACCGAATGTTCCAGCCCCCAGATCAGCAATCCCAGATCCAGCTCCCCCTCGACAAGGTCGCGCCGTGTCCATCGCTGCCCCCATGCGCCGAGGCCCCCCAACAAAGGTATGAACTCTCCTCCGGCCTCTGTCAGGTGATAGGTCCAGTGCTGACCGGTTCTGCTGCGCCGCCGCCGGATGATGCCCTCTGCTTCAAGTTGGCGCAAACGGCTGGAAAGCAATGTCGCCGACATCAGGGGGACGCCGCGATGAATGTCGCTATAACGCTTTGCACCCGCCGCGAGGCTGCGGATGACCAAAGCGGTCCACCGTTCGCAGAATATTTCTGCCGCCTTCGCGATCGGGCAGAACTGTCCATAGCTTTTCATCCGGCACCTCACCTCCCGAATAATTGCTGATCGTGCTGCCCGAGAATACTCCAGAATCTGCACTATCGCCAAATCGGCCACCTACTACCCTGAGGCGAGGAACGGAAAGGAGATTGCAATGGTCCAACAACACAATGCCGAAGCAGCCCGGGCCTGGGGCCATGGCGGTGCCAATTACAACTTCATCAGCTTCGGGCTGTCCGACAGCCTCTCGCATGCTGTGCAGGTGCTGTGGCCAAAGCCCGGCGAACATATCCTTGATGTCGCCACCGGAACCGGGTGGACCGCCCGGCTTGCCGCCGGATTGGGCGCCAGGGTCACAGGCATCGACTTCGCTGACCCTCTGCTGGAAGCGGCGCGCGGTTTATCTGCCCATCTCGCAGATAACCTGTCTTTTCAACATGGCGATGCCGAAGCGCTGCCCTTCGATAACGGGGTCTTTGATGGCGTTATCTCAACTTATGGGGTGATCTTCGCCGCAATGCCGGATGCCGCCATATCCGAACTCGCCCGCGTGACAAAGAAAGGCGGCCGGATGGTTTTACTCACCTGGCTGGATGATCAGGAAGGCTACATCAGTCAGTTTTTTTCCTTGGTGGGACGTTACGCCGATACCGACCCGCCCAAGGTGTCGCCCTTTGTCTGGGGTAACAGGGATTGGATAGAAACCGCCTTTTCAGGGTCGTTCGATGTCACGAGTACTGCTCATACCACGACATTATTCGCACCTGATACCGAAACGCTCTGGCAAAAGTACCGTAGTGGTTTTGGCCCGATGGACCTTGTCGCAAACGGACTGTCCCCTGCTCGGTTGGCGGCAATGCGCCAGGAGTTCCACGATATTCACGCCCGCTATGACACCGGCCAGGGCTTGCGCATCAACAGAGCCGCGCTCTTGGTACAGGGCAGACGACTTTAGCCGGGTAAGGCCCCTGTCAGTACATACCGCAATATCTCGACCACCTGTCGCGGTTCACGCGCAACGGCGAGCGCTGCGGCGTCCACCTCTTTCAGCGCGTGCGCGTGATCCGTACCATGAAGGATAATCAATGATTTCCCCAATGCGGCGGCATAGCCAGCATCAAATGCCGCATTCCACTGCTTGTACTGATCGCCGAACCGCACAACCACTACATCAGCATCAGTGATCCCCTTGCGGGTGCGGATGGCGTTCACCATGGCGCCCTTGTGATCATGCCAGTACTTGTCCGATTCCGCCCCCAGTATCGCCACACCGCAGTCGTCCGAGGCAGCGTGATCCGTTACCGGCGATGAAAACACCACCCCAAGCCCCTTGGCGCCGTCAACGATCTGTTCGCGCCAATCGGTGTGGATCTCACCGGACAGATAAACCTTCAACATGACAATCCCCTTCTTCTTTTCAGAAATATTCCCTGGGGGGAGGCCCCGGAGGTACTCCGGGGCTGCGGGGGGCAGGCAGCCCCCCGGGGCTCACCCCAACCAGAAAACGCCACCTCTGTCCGGGCTATCAGCCAGAAGCTTTGCGGGCAACGATATATCGGTTGGGCGGGTTTGCCGGGTAGTTGCCGGTTTCGATTATATCGAATCCGGCTGCGGTAATCCTGCCTTCCAACTGCTCAATGGTCA
>JAOUMG010000156.1 GCA_029881635.1 Paracoccaceae bacterium
GGCGGGAAAAGATGAGCGCATCCGCCCATGAACAGGACCATGCAACATCGGTAGGTGTCAGGATCATCTATAACGCCGCACCTGTGGGCGTCATTGGCAACGGCTCTGCCCGCGAAATTGAGTTCGCCTATACCAAAGATGGGCCCACCGGGCTGCAAACCGGCACTGAGACTTTCCGCCTGAAAGCCGATCAGGTGTTCAAGGCGATTGGCCAGACTTTGACGGGGCAACCGGAAGGTCTGAAGCTCGACGGCCGCAAGATTTCGGTCACAGGTGCCGGACAGACCTCGGTCAAGGGTGTCTGGGCCGCAGGCGACTGTGCCGCCGGCGGCGACGACCTGACAGTGACAGCCGTTGCCGAAGGGCGCGACGCTGCCGAAGATATTCATCAAAGCCTGATGGGGGCGGCGGGCTGAGGCCCGCCCTGCGGAGGATCACGCTATGGCAAACCTGACAACCGACTTCATTGGCATTAAAAGCCCAAACCCGTTCTGGCTGGCCTCGGCCCCGCCGACGGATAAGGAATACAACGTCCGCCGTGCCTTTGAGGCAGGCTGGGGCGGGGTCGTGTGGAAAACGCTTGGTTCCGAAGGGCCGCCCGTCGTCAATGTCAACGGGCCGCGCTACGGTGCGATCTGGGGGGCTGACCGCCGTCTGCTGGGTCTGAATAATATCGAACTGATCACCGACCGCCCGCTGGAGGTGAACCTGCGCGAAATCAAGCAAGTGAAACGCGACTACCCGGACCGCGCGCTGATCATTTCGCTCATGGTTCCTTGCGACGAGGAAAGCTGGAAAACCATTCTTGGGCAGATCGAAGATACCGGCGCGGATGGCGTCGAGCTCAATTTCGGCTGCCCGCACGGGATGAGCGAGCGTGGCATGGGGTCTGCCGTGGGCCAGGTTCCGGAATACATTGAAATGGTAACACGCTGGGTCAAGCAATATAGCCGCATGCCATGCATCGTGAAACTGACTCCGAACATCACCGATGTACGAAAACCGGCAGCGGCTGCAAAACGGGGCGGGGCGGATGCTGTGTCACTGATCAACACGATCAATTCCATCACATCGGTCAATCTTGATAGTTTCAGTCCCGAACCTTCGATCGACGGCAAGGGTGCCCATGGCGGATATTGTGGCCCGGCGGTCAAACCGATCGCATTGTCGATGGTATCTGAGATTGCGCGCGCCGAGGAAACGCACGGCCTGCCTATTTCCGGCATCGGCGGCGTCACGACATGGCGCGATGCCGCGGAATTCATGGCGCTGGGGGCAGGCAATGTTCAGGTCTGTACCGCAGCAATGACCTATGGTTTCAAGATCGTGCAGGAAATGATTTCGGGTTTGTCCGAATACCTCGACGAAAAGTCCATGAGCTCAACCGCAGATCTGGTTGGCCGCGCGGTCCCGAATGTGACCGACTGGCAGTTCCTGAATCTGAACTATGTGACCAAAGCCGAGATTGATCAGGATCTTTGCATCAAATGCGGCCGCTGCTATGCGGCTTGCGAGGATACGAGCCATCAGGCCATTGCCATGTCAGAGGACCGTACCTTCAGCGTGATTGACGAGGAATGCGTCGCCTGCAACCTCTGCATCGACGTGTGTCCGGTGGAAAGCTGCATCACGATGCGAGAACTGCCCAAAGGCGCGGTCGACCCCCGGACGGGCAAGAAGGTCGGCGATTATGCAAACTGGACAACACATCCGAACAACCCGGCGGCGCAGGCCGCAGAATAGGGCGTTCACTTTTTGGTGGTTTGACACGGCGGGGCTGGGGTGGTCCCTTCAACGGATCGGTTCCGATGATCCGGAAGGGTAACCGCTTGATACGATTGTTCTGTATCGCTTTGTTTGTCAGCGCCTCTGCCACCGCCAGCGCGGCCGAATGGGCTATGCGGACCGGCGATCAACCGTTTGAAGCTGCCGAGCTTGCGGCATTCCTGGCCTCGCAGGAGGTAAGGTTTTACGACGGTGGCCGGTCTGAATATGGCCCCGATGACGCCTATGCATATGTGTATTCCAGCGAGGACAGGGCTGAGGGCAAATTCAGAATCATGGACGATGGGTCGGTCTGCATTGCCTTTGACAACGGCTTTTCCCGCTGCGATCTCTATGTGCGCAGCGGCGACCGGGTGCTGCTGATTGACGAAAAGGGCGACAGGTTCCCATTGCGATAAACTGAAACGTCTTTCGATTTTTCAGCGAAGTATATCTATGCTTGGCTGTTCATAGGGCTGCGTTCCGGTGGCGGCCCTTACGCGTTCATCATGACTTATCGGGTTTGAATTTGGTTTAACAGCTTCACGATCCGTGGGTACGGTTGAATCTCCATCCCCGTGGAATGGCTGGCTCTGCTTAGACTTGCGCTCTGAGTCAGCTTCAAGAAGATTGGCGTCAAAAGCAGGCGGCGGTCCGGTAGGGCGGTCCGGGTCAACGGGCGGTGGAACCTGCGTTTGCTTGAATAGGATGTTGGATGCGGGTGGACGATTGCCATTATCGCCATGGCTTGAGGCGGTTTGAATGACAGGCCTTGCTGTCAGCTTGGCTGGCGTAGAAAGACCCGGCAAGTGCAGCAATGTGGCGACCACCCCGATCAAGTCAGACATTGCTTCTGCTCCATGAAACGGAGCCCCCACCAGGTGGATCTTATTCCGAGGCAGGTTAAGGATCAGTTAGCGCAAGGCAGGTTTCTATGCCTGCTTTGACGGTGCAAGGAGGCGGGTGAAAAGCTGGGTCAGATGATCGCCGGCTTCAGCGTAAGGATCGTGGTCGGGGCCGAGGACGGCGCGAACCTGAACGTCAAAATCGGCGTAATGCTGGGTAAGGGCCCAGATTGAAAAAAGAAGATGGTGCGGGTGGGTCTGGGCGATTTTGCCCGCGTCCGACCAAGCGCGGATAACCGCCGCCTTTTCATCGACAAGCGTTTTCAGCTCGCCCGTCAGGAGATCCATTATCCGAGGAGCGCCTTGAAGGATTTCGTTGGCAAAAAGGCGGCTTTCACGGGGGTAGTCGCGGCTGAGGTCAAGTTTTCGGTGAATGTAGGACAGTATCTCGGTCAGCGGTTCGCCATCGGGGTCAAGTGCGCGGAGCGGATCGAGCCAGGTATCGAGAAGCGTGTTCAGAAGGGCGGTATGCATCGCCTCTTTCGACGGGAAATAGTAAAGCAGGTTCGGCTTTGAAAGACCTGATACCTCGGCGATCTGATCGAGGGTGGCGCCACGAAAACCGTGCTGGGAAAAAACCTCAAGCGCAGCCCCGAGAATGGCCTGCCGATTCTTTCGCTGAATCCGTGTTGCGCGTTTTTTCGCGGGTGGGTGGTGGTCGTTCAAAACGGGCGTCCTCAATCATTCTTTGCCACCCAGCTTGACCCGGTAGGGCCCGTGAGACAAGAATTCATTGTCCTGCTTGGGTGAATTTCGGGATCACCGGGTCGTCAGAATCCGTGGGAGGTGATGGATTTCGGGCGCGAAATGGTTCCTGATACCTTGAGAAGAATAACATTTAACGTAAACCCAACCTTTGGAGATGCCACATGCGCCCCGCCTGCACCGCGACCCAGATGATCGATGATGCCCGTGTGCGTGTCACAAGGTTCGATTTTGCGCCCGGCGAGGAAACCGGCTGGCACCGGCATGGATTTGACTATGTCATCACCACACTGACGGACTGCGAGATGCTTCTGGAGGAACCGGGTGGCGGGTCGCGGCAGGTGACGGTGCCCGCAGGCACGTCCTACCGGCGCCAGGAAGGGGTTGAACATAACGTGGTGAACGGTGGCAAAAAACCGATGAGTTTTGTCGAGCTGGAATTGAAATGACCAGCCCGGTCATCCGCCCGATGACCACCGCCGATGTTCCGGGCGCGCTCGACATGCGCGGGCGGACCCGTGAAAACGCTGTAAGTATCGAAGAACTGGCCGCCGAATATGGCGTTACACCTGCTTCGGCTGTCGCCGCGCTGCAATCGACCCAATCGGGCTGGGTTTGCGAGGATCGTGGCCGCATTGCCGGCTTTGCCATCGGCGACCGGGCCAATGGTGAGGTGGTTGTCGTGGCGCTGCTGCCGGAATATGAGCGGCGCGGGATTGGGCGGGCATTGCTTACGCATGTGCAGAATATGCTGTTTTCTGCGGGGCACGACACCATCTGGCTTTGGGCCAATCCCGATCCGGAGGTCAGGGCTTCAGGGTTTTACCAGCATATGGGTTGGGTGCTCACCGGCCATATCGAAAGCGGCGCCGTCCGTCTCGAACGGAGCGCGCCAAAGGGTGACTAGGGCATTGTCGTCGGAAAATAATGTTGGGACCGCGTTGCCGCAGATGCCCGCCTACGGCTTTTCGGTTCATTTCTTGCAAGTCACGTTGATCCGCATGGGGTGAAATACCGGGTCTGCCTAGGCTGGAACTTGATCGGTTCTGGCAGGTTCCACCGCCAAAACAAGCTTCGACGGGGCAATGGGCCGAAGCGCGGCAGGCTCGGGTTTGGACAAGTGATACATGACATATCGCCGATCACCCGAGGCGAAATCACGGTATATCCACGACCCGCGAGTTCCGGCCCAGAGGCAGGCAAGTCTGCGTGTACCGAAGGGAAAATGTTCATGGATCTCGCGGATGCGCCGGTCGTTGTCGGCGTCAAGTCCCCGTAGGATCTGTTGGGTTATGTCAGAGCTTTCCACATTGACGAAACCAGCACGGTCAAGCGCCGCGGTGATGTCGCGGATATACTCGGCTGGTGCTTTGCCAGGGGCGGTGAAATCGGTATAAAGGAAACAGCCACCCGGTTTCAGAACCCGAAAGACCTCGGCGAAAAAGGCGTTACAATCAGGGTAGCAATGTGAGCTTTCCACATTGAGCACAGCGTCAAAACTTGCATCGTCAAAGGGCAGGTCCATGGCATTGGCGCGAGTGAATTTCAGGTTCGCCACATCGCCATATGTGCGCTGGCAGAAGCGGATAGCATTGCGGGCAAGGTCGCAGCCTATGGTCCGTCTGGGCTGCATGTATTTGTGAACGAACGCCGCCCCGCCGCCGCGTCCCGACCCGATGTCGAGCACGTTCTTGCCCTTCAGGTCAGCTTGTGTAGCAAGCGCGTGATAAAGTTGGGCGCAGTAGCGCTCTGCCTCATCCTCGGGGTGCAGATCAGGGCCTGGTTGTGTGTCGTCGGCAAACCCGTAATTCATGAAGCGCAGGTCATGGGCGTTGCGAAACTGCCAACCAATCAATTCATAGAGAATACGTGCGCGATTGCCGAAGAAATATCTTCGTCTGCTCAACGCTTTTTGGACCATCCACAATCTCGACCTGATCAATGCCTGTTGCTTCAACCTGATCGGTGGGTGGGCGGCGGTCAAACATTATGTGGCCGAAAACTATGGCTAATCCTGTAGACGCTGAAAATTTGTGCAGTTTTGGAGCCTTTGCAATGCCGCTCAACCCTAGCGGGTTTGCGGTGCTTTACCATCGCCCGGTTGTCAGGAGCCCGGAAGGCATGGCTTTCGGGTTGGTTCCCGGAAAGTCGATGGACCGGTACACGCCGCCCGTGATGTAGACGACGTTCATCGCCCGTTTTCCTTTACGCTCATGGATGAGGACAAATCCCGATGTTGCCTTGGCCGCTTCGCGCAGGAAGCTGGTGGCGTCGAAACCTGCGGGATTGCGCTTGGGGTTGAATTTCAGCTTGTCGGCCCGTTTCAGCCAATAGCTTGCTGCCGCAATATGA
>JAOUMG010000001.1 GCA_029881635.1 Paracoccaceae bacterium
GCCAGCCACGACCGAACCGTCAACACCCGCATTCTGGGCGATCTGACGCAGCGGTGCTTCCAGTGCCTTGCGGACAATAGCGATACCGGCGGTCTGGTCAGAGTTGGCGCCTTCGAGCTTCAACAGCGTCTTGGCTGCCTGGATCAGAGCCACGCCACCACCAACAACGATACCTTCTTGTACCGCTGCACGGGTCGCGTTCAGCGCGTCATCAACACGGTCCTTGCGCTCTTTCACTTCGATCTCGGTCATACCGCCAACACGGATCACCGCAACGCCGCCTGCCAGTTTGGCCACGCGCTCTTGCAGCTTTTCCTTGTCGTAATCGCTGGTAGTTTCTTCGATCTGGGTGCGGATTTGCGAAACACGTGCCGCAATCTCGGCCTTTTCGCCAGCACCATCAACAATCGTAGTGGTGTCTTTGGTGATGGAGATTTTCTTGGCGGTGCCAAGCATATCCATGCCGACATTTTCCAGCTTCATGCCGAGGTCTTCGGAAATCACCTGACCACCGGTCAGAATGGCGATGTCCTGCAACATGGCCTTGCGACGGTCACCAAAGCCGGGGGCCTTGACGGCGGCAATCTTCAGACCGCCACGCAGCTTGTTGACGACCAGCGTGGCCAAGGCCTCGCCTTCAACGTCTTCCGCGATGATGAGAAGCGGCTTTTGCGACTGAATAACCTGCTCCAGCAGCGGCACCATCGGCTGCAAGCTTGAGAGTTTTTTCTCGTGCAGCAGGATGAGGCAGTCTTCCAGGTCTGCAATCATCTTGTCGGCATTGGTCACGAAGTAGGGTGACAGATAGCCGCGATCAAACTGCATGCCTTCGACAACTTCGGTCTCGGTTTCAAGACCCTTGTTCTCTTCGACGGTGATAACACCCTCGTTGCCGACCTTCTGCATCGCATCGGCGATCTGGCGACCGATTTCGGCCTCACCGTTTGCAGAAATCGTACCGACCTGTGCGACTTCGGCGCTGTCGGAAACCGGACGCGAAGCCTTCTTGATCGCTTCAACGACTTTGCTTGTTGCCAGATCGATGCCGCGCTTCAGGTCCATCGGGTTCATGCCAGCGGCAACCGACTTCATGCCTTCCTTGACGATGGCCTGGGCCAGAACCGTCGCGGTGGTGGTGCCGTCGCCGGCTTCGTCATTGGTGCGGGAAGCGACTTCCTTCACCATCTGCGCGCCCATGTTCTCAAACTTGTCGGAAAGTTCGATTTCTTTAGCGACCGTCACACCGTCTTTGGTGATGCGCGGGGCGCCGAAAGATTTGTCGAGTACGACGTTACGGCCTTTGGGGCCCAAAGTTACCTTCACCGCATCGGCGAGGATGTTGACGCCGCGCAACATACGGTCACGGGCATCGCTGTCAAATTTGACGTCCTTAGCAGCCATTTTGCTTGCTCCTGGTTGTCTGGATTTCTGTTTTAGTCAGCGGGTCGTCTCAGGCAATAATGCCGAGAATGTCGCTTTCCTTCATGATCAGCAGTTCTTTGCCGTCGAGCGTAACTTCGGTGCCCGACCATTTGCCAAAGAGAACACGATCGCCTTTTTTGACTGACGGAGCGATCAGTTCACCCGAGTCCTTGCGGGCGCCTTCACCAACGGAAATGATCTCGCCCTCGGCGGGCTTTTCCTTGGCGCTATCGGGTATGATCAATCCGCCTTTTGTCTTTTCGTCGCCTTCGATGCGGCGGACCAGTACACGGTCATGCAGCGGTTTAAATGCCATCTGGTAACACTCCCTAGGTTCCAGGTTTGAATTTATTAGCACTCACCCGAGGCGAGTGCTAACGAGCGGTAGTTAGGCATCACAAAGCAGTGAGTCAACACCCATGACGCAACAAAATGCCACCTCGATGGCATGGCATCGCCACAAGTGCCATATATAGGGAACGACACATCAGGCTTTGCCGCGAAAAAGGAAGATTTAGATGCTGCGTATCGCTCTTTTTGGCTTGTTGCTTTCCCTGACCAGCCAATCCGTTAATGCGGAATGTGCGGGCCAAAACCTGTTGGACGCAATGACCGAAAGCGAAAAAACTGCTCTGAGGTCTGCTGTAGACGCACAGCCCTACGCAAAAGGTAATTTCTGGCGCGCTTCCCGCGGAACCTCGGTGATCTACATCGCTGGAACTTACCACCTCGACGATCCGCGCCACGATGACGCCGCCGAGCATCTGGCGCCATTGATCGAGACTTCGGCAATCGTGCTGGTCGAAGCAGGCCCAAACGAAGAAAAACAGCTTCAGGACGAGATATCAAAAAACCCCGGCCTGATGTTTCTGACGACCGGCCCGACATTGCCGGAAATGCTGCCCGAACCGGAATGGCAGGCCCTGGTGACGGCGATGAAAGCGCGCGACATACCCGCGTTCGTCGCGGCAAAGATGCAGCCCTGGTTCGTCACCGCCATGCTCGCCATTCCACCTTGTGCCAAACAGATGATGGAATCAGGGGCAGACGGGCTGGACGCACGCGTGATCGCTCTCGCCAATAAGTCTGGAATACCGGTCCGGGCGCTTGAACCATATGACGCGGTTTTCGCCATTTTCGATGCGCTGAGCCTGGAACAGCAACTGGACATGATCCGCACCACGTTATCGCTGGATCAAAGCGCCGAAGACCAGAACGCGACCATGGCGGATATCTATTTTGATCAGGATGCGCGCGCCATATGGGAGCTGGGCAGACTGATGAGCTATGATCTGCCCGGCAAGTCGCGCGAAGCCATCGACGCCGACTATGCTGTCATCGAAGAGGCCCTGATGTATCGTCGCAACCGCGCGTGGATCCCTGTGATGACTGCCGCCCTGAACGAAGGACCGGTTTTTGCAGCCTTCGGTGCGCTGCATCTATCTGGCGATGAGGGCGTTCTGGCGCTGCTCGAACGCGAAGGCTTCGCGCTCGAAAGGCTTCACTTCTAGCCGCGCGGAAATTGAACGGCGGGTGGCATCGCCGCGCATTTCACTCCTGTCGACCCTCAGCATTCCGTCGCACGCGCCCTGTGGGATAACGGCGGAAAGTCAACTTTCGTGCAGCAGGCACGCAGCGTTAATGTCGCAGCCTTCGTGCGTGACTTCCCTCGCGCATCTTTCTATAACCCCGGCGATTTCATTCCTTATCCGAAGCGAAAGACGCAATAATCATGATCAAGGTTTTCGGCCATAAATCTCCCGACACGGATTCCACCGGCTCGCCCATCATCTGGGCCTGGTATCTGACCGAAGTCAAAGGCACACCCGCAGAAGCCAAACTGCTGGGCGAACCCAATACCGAGGCGGCCTTTGTGCTGAAGCACTGGGCGTTGCCCAAGCCTGCAATCATTTCCGATGTGGCCGCAGGTGACACCTGCGTCATCGTCGACACGAACAACCCTGCCGAGCTACCCGCCTCGATCAATGACGCCAATGTGGTGCAGATCATTGACCATCACATGCTGGCAGGCGGCCTGATGACCAAGGGCCCGATCGACATCACGATCCGCCCGCTGGCCTGTACGGCTACGATCATGCACGATCTGATGGGTACCGATGCCGCCAAAATGCCAAAAGCAATCAAAGGTGCGATGCTGTCGTGCATTTTGTCGGACACGCTGGAATTTCGTTCACCCACCACAACCGACCATGATCGCGCCGTAGCCGAGAAGTTGGCCCGCGAATTGGGCGTTTCAGTACCAGAATTCGCAGCCGAGCTTTTTGCTGCAAAGTCGGACGTATCGGCCTTTTCTGATGCGGAACTGCTGCGCATGGATTCCAAGGAATACAAGGTCGATGGGAAACAGCTGCGCATTTCAGTACTTGAAACGACGGCGCCCAAGGTCGTTCTGGACCGAAAAGCCAGCCTGATGGCCTCGATGGAAGGCGTCGCAAAAGAGGATGGTGCTGATCAGGTTCTTCTGTTTGTGGTTGATATCATCCGCGAAGAAGCAACGTTGCTGGTACCCAACGATCTTGTAAAACGGATTGCCGAAGCCAGCTTTGGCGTCAAGGTCGCGGGTGACACGGTTGTGCTGCCCGGCATCATGAGCCGCAAGAAACAGATCATCCCGTCGCTGAAACTCTGATTGCAGCGTTCAGGGATTGGATTGGGCGCCTTTTAGGGGCGCCCTTTCGTTTTCTTATGCACAATCGTATGCAGGTCATGTGCATTTGTCTGCATGGTTCTAGCAGACGGCATTTGCAGGCTGTCTGTAGCAATGCCTTAACCCGGAATGACTGACCATGACCCAGCTGATCCAATCGTTTAACGAAATTTCGAGCCGTTATGACATTGTACTGTGCGACCTCTGGGGGTGCCTGCACAACGGCAAGGCGCCTTTCCCGGCCGCCGTGTCCGCCTTGCAGCGGTTTCGCAACTCCGGCGGTTTTGTCGTACTTTTGACTAATGCACCGCGCCCGAGTTCTTTCGTTATCGAACAGCTGGCCCGGTTGGGCGTACCGACGGATACCTATGACATAGTTGTCAGTTCAGGCGACGCCGCTCAGATCGCCCTGTTTTCCGGTGCCGTCGGGCGGCGCATCTATCACCTTGGCCCGGAAAAGGACGCCGGTTTCTTTGAGCAGATCCCGGCAGAATTTGCGCAAGCCAAACCTATCTTCCGGGTTCCTCTGGCAGAAGCAGAAGGGATTGTTTGCACCGGGCCTTTTGACGATCAGGTTGAAACTCCGGAAGATTATCGGGCAACATTTCTTTCAGCCAAAGCGCGGGGGTTAAAACTGCTTTGCGCGAACCCCGATATTTCTGTCGATCTCGGCGACAAGCGGATTTACTGCGGTGGCGCATTGGCCGCCTTGTATGAGGAAATGGGTGGCGAAAGCCTGTATTTTGGCAAACCCCATCCACCAATCTACGATCTTGCCCGCAGCCGGATTGCGGCCCTGACAGGCAAGGATCGAGGCCCCGACAAAATACTGGCCATAGGCGATGGCATCAAAACGGATATCCTTGGCGGTATTGGCGAAGGGATTGATACGCTGTTTGTGACCGGGGGGCTGGAAGCCGCCAACTTCGGCCCCGATCCCGAGGCGCCCGTGGCGGCATTGCTGGAAGACTGGTTGCGGAAAACGGCACTATCGCCAACATACAGTATCGGAAAATTTCGGTGATCAACTGATCTGGCCGCAACAATCTTTCGAAATAATCCTCGAAATTGGCTAATAATTACCCGACTGCATTGCGTAGGGATGCTGCATTCGCTATGCTGCAGCGCAACGAACACAACCGGGATTCGTGATGATGCTCGACAACCAGCCCCGCGGAACAATCTGCATCGAGGATCTCGAAATCGGGATGACGCGTTATTTGCAAAAGGAAATCACCGATCGCGATATCGAGCTGTTTGCCGAGGTTTCGACAGACCGCAATCCAGTCCACTTGGATGAGGATTACGCCCGCGAAACCATCTTTGAAGGGCGAATTGCCCACGGCATGCTCACCGCAGGTCTGATTTCGGCCGTGATCGGCGAACAACTTCCCGGGCACGGCACAGTTTATCTTGGCCAAAGCCTCAAGTTCATGGCGCCTGTTCGCCCCGGCGACATTGTCTATGCCGAAGTCAAAGTCCTGTCGATTGACCATGCGCGTCGGCGGGTGACCCTTGAAACCCACTGCGCTGTGGGCGATACGGTTGTGCTGAAGGGCGAAGCGCTGGTACTGGCGCCCAGCCGAAAGTTCGACTGAACCGGCGGGCGCTCCCGCCACGCGGGGGCAAATGCGCAAGCATTCTCACTGGAACAATCTGACCTCAGCCGACAAAGGGGCGTCGATTGCCATGGGCAATTTCGACGGGGTCCACCGTGGCCACCAGGCCGTTATCGACCTTGCCCGCCAGCAGAATGCCCCTTTGGGCATTGTCACCTTTGAACCGCATCCACGCCAGTTTTTCGCACCCACCGCACCAACCTTCCGGCTGATGAATGCCGAGGCGCGCACGCACCGGCTGGAAAAGCTCGGCGTGAAGCAGCTTTACGAACTTCCCTTCGATGCCACTCTGGCCGGTATGGAAGCTGATGAATTCGTGGCAGATGTTCTTGTCCGCGGACTGGGGGTGACCCATGTAACAGTGGGCGCGGATTTCTGTTTTGGAAAGGGCCGCAAGGGTTCTGCCGCAACACTACGTCAATTGGCCGCTGAACATGGATTCGGCGTGACAATCGCCGAACTGGTCAGCTTTGACGGGACCGAAATCTCATCTACCGCCATTCGCCGCGCGCTGTCCGAAGGCCGCCCCCGCGACGCGGCTGAAATGCTTGGCCATTGGCACCGGATCGAAGGCGCCGTCCTGCATGGAGACAAGCGCGGCAAAGATCTGGGCTTTCCGACCGCAAACATGGCCGTCGAGGGGCTGCATCTGCCTCAGCTAGGTGTCTACGCCGTCAAGGTGGATGTTCTGACTGGCCCGCATCAAGGCACGTATAACGGAGCCGCTAGCCTTGGCGTTCGACCAATGTTTGGTGAAAACAAACCCAATCTTGAAAGCTATCTTTTTGATTTCGATGGCAATCTCTATGGTGAGCATTTGTCGGTCGCATTGATCGACTATCTGCGCCCGGAAATGAAGTTCGACGGGCTATCCGGTCTGATCGACCAGATGCATGCGGATTGCAACCGCGCACGCGCCATCTTAGACGCGCTTTGACATGACCGGTGACAACCCCCGCTTCGATGATCAACCGGTACTAAACGGCCCGACATTGACACTGCGTCCGCTTACAGCTTCGGATCATGACGGTCTTTTTGCCGCTGCTGCAAACCCGGAAATATGGGCGGGTCACCCGATCAAGGAAAGATACAAACCTGAGGTCTTCCACCCCTATTTCACTTTCCTGCTGGAAGCCGGGGGAACCTTGGCCATCACGACCAGCATCGACCGAAAGATCATTGGTTGTTCGCGTTATTACAGTGTTGCGGAACGTCCGGGCAGTATCGGCATCGGGTTCACGTTTCTCAACAATGCCTATTGGGGTGGGGCTACGAATTTCGAGGTCAAGTGCCTTATGCTGACCCACGCCTTTGCGACCTTCCCCGAGGTCTGGTTTGACATCGGTCCAGACAACATCCGGTCACAAAGAGCAACGGCAAAACTCGGGGCTGAATTCGTCGAATGCGCACAGCTTGATCTGGCAGGAACAATGGCGGATTGGAAATGCTTTCGCCTGACGCGGAGTGCATGGCAAAAAACTGTCGCAGCACAGGTGTGAATGCCTGCACCATGCCCCCTTCCCTTTCCCATCCCACTCAGACAATCTCCGACGACATGAAAGACCCCATTCCCCGCGATGGCCTCAAGCCGGAATTCTGGAAACGCCCGTTGGCCTCGATGACACCGAGGGAATGGGAGGCGCTTTGCGATGGTTGCGGCAAATGCTGTCTGAACAAGCTTGAAGATGCAGATACAGGCGAAATTTTCTTTACCCGTATCGGCTGCCGGTTGCTGGATGACCAGACCTGTCGCTGCGGGCAATATGAAACGCGCAAAAGCTTTGTACCTGAATGTGTGGTCCTGACACCTAAGACCATATCGAAAGTGGCACATTGGCTGCCTTCAACCTGTGCCTACCGCCTGCTGCATGAAGGCAAGCCATTGTTCGATTGGCACCCGCTGGTATCTGGTGATGCTGCCAGCGTTGAGGCGTCAGGCATGTCGGTGCGCGGATGGAGCATTCCTGAATTCGAAGTGCCCGAAGACGATTGGGAAGACTACATTATCGAGGATTTGTGATGGAATTTGGATCGGACAACAACGCAGGCGCCGCGCCTGAAATTATCGCAGCGGTAAACGAAGCCAATGCTGGGCCTTCGCCTTCCTATGGCAACGATCCGATTATGGACCGCGTGCGCCAAAAAATTCGCGAGATTTTCGAGGCCCCGGAAGCGGCCGTTTATCTGGTCGGAACTGGTACGGCGGCCAATGCACTGTCCCTTGCTATAAATTGTACCCCTTGGGGTACGGTCTACTGCCATCCCTTATCTCATGTTGAGAATGATGAATGTGGCGCACCGGAGTTTTTCATTGGCGGCGGTAAACTGAAACTTGTTCAAGGCGACCATGGCAAGATGACACCGGAAGCATTGCAAACCGCAATCGGTGGCACGCCACAAGGCGACGTCCACACCTCGCAGCGCGGCATGGTGACGATAACGAATACGACCGAGGCTGGTACCGTCTATTCACCCAGTGAAATCGCCGCATTGAGCCGGGTCGCAAAGCAATACTCTCTTCCGGTTCACTTGGACGGGTCTCGGTTTGCCAATGCTGTTGTCGCCACCGGGTGCAGTCCCGCCGAAATGACATGGAAATCAGGGGTCGACATCGTGTCATTCGGTGGCACCAAAAATGGCTGCCTGGGCGTCGAGGCTGTGGTGATTTTTGATCCTGCCAAAGCCTGGGAGTTTGAGCTGCGTCGCAAGCGGGGCGGGCATCTTTTTTCCAAGCATCGCTACCTTTCGGCACAAATGGATGCCTATCTGACCAGTGACTTGTGGCTAAAGCTCGCCGCCCATGCCAATGGTCAGGCCAAGCGCCTCAGCGACGGAATGGCTAGAATGCCGCATGTCAAATTCCTTCATCCACACGCAGCCAACATTCTATTCGTCAGTATGCCACGGCAGTATCACCGTCAGGCAATGAACGCCGGGGCGCATTATTATCTCCATCCGTTTTCAGCCTCACTTGACGGGCCAGATGACGAGAGAATAGATGCGCGACTGGTTTGTTCCTGGTGTACGAGTGACCGGGAAATTGACCAGTTCCTCGCTCTCATCCGCGATCAAGGTTAACCCCTATCAACCCGGCGACCTCGTCCGGATGGGTGATCGGTGCCATATGGCCAGCACCCGGCACCGTGGCCACCCCCACATCCGGCAGTCGGGCGGCAATCTCTTCGGCAATGCGTTCTATGATGGCTGGCGACCGGTCCCCCCGGATCAGCAGAACCGGCATTGCGAGGCTTTCCAATGCATCCGGTAGCAGAATGCCACCGCTATCTTCGAACAGCGCTGTGTCGCCTGCTGCGATCAATCCGATCCGTTCGACAAGATCCGACCTGTTTTCAGCATTCATGTCTTCCCATCTTACGCCAGTTCCCCAAACGCGGGTGAATTCCGCCGCGGCCGCGGTAATGCGCCGTTCAGCCAAGGCCGCATCAAATTCTGCCATTAAGGCCGCATGTTCGTCCCATTCCGGAAATCCACGCGCCGCGGCAAACAGAACCGGCTCAACCAGTGTCAAAGTCCGAACTGTTTCGGGCTGTGCGATGGCCAGACGAAGCGCCACCACTGCCCCAAACGAATGACCGATCAGATCAACCGGACCATCGACAAAGCTTGAGGCAATCAAGGTTGCTTCGGTCAGAAAATCATCGCCATCCCATGCAGCAGATTTGCTGTGCCCTGGCAGATCAAAGGCGGTCAGCGCAACCCTGTCATCAAGCCGTTCTGCGACACTGGTCCACGCACCGGAATGTGCAAGCGAACAATGGATTGCCAGCGCCGGTCGCGGCCCATGACCGAAAACGCGCCAATAAGTGGCCCGACCCGCCCGTTCTTCGGTTGGCATCAGATCCTGCCGGACAGATGCAGGTCCAGATCCTCCAGCCGATCCTGCCCCCAGAACCGTTCATCCGTATCGGTAATGTAGAATGGCGCACCAAAGGCACCGCGGCTGACAGCCTCTTCCAGATTTGCCGCATAGGTTTCAGCACCCAGCAAAAGCCCGCTATCGGCCAATGCCGGATCAAATCCAGCGGCTGACAGACCGTCGCGCACCACTTCGTCTTGACTGATATCCTTTTCTTCAGCCCAACAGGCCCGCGTATAACCATGAACCAGCCCCCCCAAATCACCGGTTGCACCGTTCTTCAGCACCGCTTGTGCCGCGATGACCGCATAGGATGACGGCGCGGGATTTGTTGGCCAGAAAGCTGGTTGAAGATTGAGTTTCAGGCCAGCCTTGGCGGATTGGCGGCGCAATTCCTGCAGGCGGTAATCTTTGCGGCTTTCGTGGCGATCCTTGGGCGCAATCCCACCTGTCCGGCCAAAAAGCGCGATGACGTCGAGCGGTTTATATGTCACGGTCGCCCCGTGCTTGGCCGCTATCGCCTCCAGCCGGGTGCCCGCCATATAGGTAAAGGGTGACACCGTCGCAAAAAAATAGTCGATATGCGGCATTTTTCCTGATCCTTCGACGCTTGGGTTTGCGGGCAGGCTAGCCCGGTGTTAAGCGGTGTGCAACGTCACGAATCCGTCATCTGAAGCTGCCCGCGCGGCGCTCCGCGAGAAGGACTATACTATGCCCTCAATGACCGAGCCGAAGCTGATTTCCGGCAATTCCAACCGCCCCCTCTCCAAGGCTATCGCGCGGCGGATGTCGATGCATCGGGGAATGAGCGTGGGCCTGGTCGAGGCACGGGTGGAACGGTTCAACGATCAGGAGATTTTCGTCGAGGTTTTTGAGAATGTCCGCGGCGAGGACATGTATATCATTCAGTCCACATCAAACCCGGCCAATGATAACCTGATGGAACTCCTGATCATGACCGACGCATTGCGTCGGTCTTCTGCCGACAGGATCACAGCCGTCATCCCTTATTTCGGCTATGCCCGGCAGGATCGCCGTGCCAAGGCACGCACACCGATTTCAGCCAAGCTGGTGGCAAATCTGGTAACGCAAGCAGGGGTGGACCGGGTTTTGACCATGGATCTGCACGCAACGCAGATTCAGGGGTTTTTCGATATCCCGGTCGACAACCTGTATGCCGCCCCTATTTTCGCGCTTGATATCGAACATCATTTCAAGGGAAAGCTCGACAAGGTCACGGTCGTGTCCCCGGATGTCGGCGGTGTGGCGCGCGCGCGGGAACTGGCGCAGCGGATCGGCTGCGGGCTGGCCATCGTCGACAAGCGGCGGGTCAAAGCGGGTGAGATTGCCGAGATGACGGTGATCGGTGATGTTTCGGGCCAGACCTGCATCATCGTCGACGACATATGTGACACTGCGGGCACGCTCTGCAAGGCGGCTGAGGTCTTGATTGAAGCCGGGGCGAGCGAAGTTCATTCCTATATCACCCACGGCGTACTGTCCGGTCCTGCCGTTGAAAGGATCACCAACTCGGTTATGAAAAGCCTCGTCATCACCGATTCAATCGAACCGACCACCCCCGTCAAGGATGCCAAGAATATCCGCATCGTTCCGACCGCGCCGATGTTTGCGCAGGCGATCATGAATATCTGGTCGGGCACTTCGGTTTCGTCGCTTTTCGATGCCGAAACACTGAGCCCCATTTATGAAGGTATGTACAATCAGGGTTGAGATTTCACGCCCGAGGATTTTGCTGCAGCCCGCATGCGTTTGGGACGCGCCGTTGAATGTGACCCCGATTGCGACGAGGCGATGCTGGTGCTGTCGCTGATCCATCATCATACCGCCCTTAAGGGTTATGCTGCTGGCCTCTGCGCAAGGCTGGCCTGCCAGATCAGTGCGACACCCGCCAGTTCCAGCGCGTTTCGACATAACTGCTGGCCCTTGCCTTCGCCGCCCTATTGAAAGCCTGATCGATGACAATATTGCCCGATTTTCGACTGGAAACCCATTTTTCGAAATGGGAATTCAAGGCGCGGTATCACATGACCGCCTCGGATGCTGAAAGCATCCGTTTGCGCGATTTGCTGGCTTTGGCGTCAGATCAAGAGCGCGAAGAATTTGACGCCATGTCGCTCGGATACACCGAAACCTACGGCGCGCCTGATCTGCGCGAAGTGATTGCCAGCACCTACGCTACGCAAAAGGCATCAGACATCCTGTGCTTTGCCGGCGCGAGCGAAGGCATATTTGCCGCCAACAACGTCATTCTGGACAAGGACAGTCACGCCATTGTCGTCACCCCCAACTACCAGTCCCACGAAACGCTGCCGGTGGCGATCTGTACGGCGACCGGGGTGCCGCTTGATCCTGATGATAGCTGGTCCCTGAACATCGACCGCATTGCCGCAGCGATCCGTCCCAATACCTGTTTGGTGACGATCAATTTTCCACATAACCCCACCGGGGCGATCCTGCCGCTTGACCGGTACATGGCGTTGATCGACCTGTGTCGGGCGCGCGGGATCTATATTCTGCACGATGAGATATTCAACGGCCTTGGCCCGACAGGCACGCAGCATCTGCCTTTCGTCGCTGATCTTTATGAACGCGGCCTTTCACTGAATGTGATGTCGAAATCCTACGGGATGCCAGGGTTGCGTATCGGCTGGATCGCCTGCAAGGATGCCGCGATCCTGTCCAAGATGGAGCGGATGAAGCATTATCTGTCGATCTGCAATTCCGGCCCCAGCGAACGGCTGGCCAAGATCGCGCTGACCAATCGCCACACATTGCTCGCCCGCAACTGCGCAATCGTCGATGAAAATCTTCCCAAATGGGACGCATTTTTCGCCCGCCATCCCGATTTGTTTGACTGGCGCCGCCCGGACGGGTCCTGCATGGCGTTTCCGCGCTACAAAGGGGCAGATGGGGTCGAGGCCTTCGCGGCCTCGTTGGTTGAGGAAAGCGGTGTCCTGCTTTTGCCCGGTACGATTTATGCTTCGCAACTGTGCCCGACGCCCAAGGACCGGTTTCGCATCGGCTTCGGACGTTCCGGTCTTGACGAAGGGCTGGCGGCATTGGAGGCCCATGTCATGCGCAACCGGCGCGCCGGCTGATGGGCATCCGGCCGCGCCCGTTGCATTCACTCTATACATTCGGCCCAATTCGCCTTAGGTGCCGTCACTTGCCGATCTGGGCCGTGGGCCCGTCGGGCTGACCGATCCAGAAAGACCTGTTCATGACTGATACCCCAACCATCATCATCCCCCTTGCCGACGCATTGGCCAAACGTGGTTACGACCTGCTGACCCCGGTTCAAGAGGCTGTCACGAAATCCGGATTGGGCGATGCAGATTTGCTGGTTTCGGCCCAAACCGGGTCAGGCAAAACAGTAGGGTTCGGTCTGGCCATTGCGCCAACGATTCTGGGAACGGCCGATCGGTTCGGTCCTGCGGGCAGCCCGCTGGCCCTGATAATCGCACCGACGCGCGAACTGGCCTTGCAGGTCAAGCGCGAACTAGACTGGCTTTACGATCTGACCGGGGCAAATGTGGTTTCTTGTGTCGGCGGCATGGACATGCGTGATGAACGCCGTGCGCTGGACCGGGGCGCGCACATCGTGGTCGGCACACCGGGACGCCTGCGCGACCATATCATGCGCAGATCGCTGGACATGAGCGATATACGCGCCGTTGTGCTGGACGAGGCCGATGAGATGCTTGACCTTGGCTTTCGCGAGGATCTGGAATTCATCCTTGGCGGTGCGCCGGAATCTCGGCGTACCTTGATGTTTTCGGCCACCGTGCCAAAGGCAATTGCCACACTGGCGCAAAGCTTTCAGAAAGACGCACAGCGCGTCACGATGGCGGGCGAGCGCACTCAGCATGCCGATATCGAATACCGCGCCATGAATGTGGCCCCGCAGGATGCCGAAAACGCCATCGTCAATGTGTTGCGTTTCTATGAGGCGCAAAACGCCATCGTCTTTTGCAATACCCGTGCCGCCGTAAATCGCCTGACCACGCGCCTGTCGAACCGCAGTTTTTCGGTCGTGGCCCTGTCGGGCGAGCTGAGCCAGAATGAACGCACCCATGCCTTGCAGGCGATGCGCGATGGCCGGGCGCGGGTCTGCGTGGCCACTGACGTGGCTGCGCGGGGTATTGACCTGCCAAATCTGGAACTGGTTATTCATGCCGAATTGCCGTCGAACGCCGATATTCTGCTGCATCGGTCAGGCCGTACAGGCCGCGCTGGCCGCAAGGGTGTTTCGGCGCTGATCGTTCCCAAGAAGGTCCGCAAGAAAGCCGAAGGACTGCTGCGTGTTGCCAAGGTGTCTGCCGAATGGTCGGACGCGCCTTCTGCCGAAGCAGTGCAGCGCCGCGACGAAGAAAGGTTACTGACGGATCCGGTCTGGACCGAACCGGTCAGTGAGGCTGACCGCAGTTTTGCCGCGCGCCTGCTGGAGCTTTATGGCCCCGAACGGATTGCATCGGCCTATTTGCGCGCCTACCGGGAGCATCATTCAGCGCCTGAAGAACTGGCCCCGGCGGGATCTGGGCCAAGCCCCCGCGACACCGGCAGCTTTGGACCGAGCCAATGGTTTTCCGTTTCACTCGGTCGCAAACATCAGGCCGAGCCGCGCTGGATCCTGCCGATGCTGTGCCGGTCGGGTAACATCGGGCGCGATGACGTAGGCGCAATACGGGTGCAGGAAACGGAAACTTTTGTCGAGGTTCTGGCCGCTCGCGTTCCGGCGATGATGGCCGCGATCGGGGCAGGCGGCAAACTGGAAGGCGACGTGGTGATCCGGCAACTGAATGCGCCGCCTTTCGGTGCCGCCCCTTCGCCTGCGGGCACGACACCGGGACCAAAAGTATCTGCGCCGCGCCGCAAGCCTGCCTATATGAAAAAGCCGGTGGCAGAGCGCGATACCGGGCAGGCAGAGCATGGCATGCTGAGTGAACCGGCGGCCCCCGCCGTCGATCCGGTCCGAAAACCATTCAAGAAACCCCAAGGCAAGAAGATGCATCGCAAGGGCGCGCCGTCTGCAGAGCCGCGGAGCCCCAAGGGACCCAGAAATACCGCGCCCAAGTCGACGAAAACCGGTCATCGGAAAGGCGGAATGGGGCGCCCGAAACGACCGAAGGTTTGAAACGCCAGCGCAGTTCACTGCGCGATACAAAGCAAACCTCGCTGTCAAATCGCGCTGGTTTGTTCCATCAACCCGATCTTCCTTCCCTCCCACGGGGCATGGCTCGGCTGGCTTCTGCCACGCCAGCCCCGCATGAGGCTGGCGGGTTCGGGATAGCGGCCTCCTTTTCGGTTTGATGTCGATCAATGCACTTTGGCAGCGAAAGACGTCTACTGACGCAATAGCCCGGAGGTTCGCTATGTATAAACACATCCTAATCCCTGTGGCATTTGATCATGCCGACTCTGCCGAAAACTCCATCAAAGTGGCGCAAAAACTGTTGGCCGCTGATGGTCGCCTGTCGATCTTGCATGTCATGGAGGAAATGCCGGGATACGTTTCGGCCTACCTTCCGGAGGGTACGATGGAGGCAAATCGTGCGGATGCTTCGGCAAGGCTAAACGCAATCGCCAAGAATATCGGCAAGAATGGGACCACTGCCGTGGTACGGGGCCACGCTAACCGAACCATTGTCAGCTATGCGGAAGAGCATGATGCGGATTGTATCGTGATCGCGTCACACAAGCCGGGGATTGAGGATTACTTCCTGGGTTCAACCGCCGCTCATGTGGTCCGCCATGCCAAATGCAGCGTACATGTAATACGCTGAAACCAGACGCCTTTTTTACTCGTGCAGGTGAAGGCCCTGCTGTGCACGCTCGCAAGACATTAAAGTCAGATGGCCTGAACTGTTCGACAGATCGCGCCAATAGTGCCAAAAATCGGAACGATGGCGCGCACAGGATGAAACTGGATCGAAAACGCGCATAATCTTGTGCGACTAGTCGATATCCCAGTCGTCTTGGCCTTTGACCTCGCCGATGGCCAGCCAATCGGCACGGACACGGGCGACGCGGGTATCACCCCAAGTCCGAAAAACGATGACAAAGCCTTCGGGGTTGATCATTTCAGCAGATATATCGGCGCGCTGGTTGGTTTTCTGATCCATGTCCCACATCGACATGCTCACCTGAACCACGGGTTCCGACATATAGGTCTCTGAGAACTCAACGAGTTTGCGCAATTCGCGGGGGCCGTCACCCGTCCACATCGCACCACCATCCTGAAAATCGGAAAAGAGCACGACCGAACCCTGATCGATCCCCAAAATATGGCTGCTAAGCCGCCGCATACCGTTATTCTCCGTCGTTATGTCTTACCCGTCTAAATCGAAGTCCGAAAAATCTAAACCTGATTTTCAAATTCCAATACACCAACAGCTTTTGCCGTTTTATTCCGGCGCTCTCCAAATCCATTTGCCAAACGAAAAAAGCCCCGCAAATGCAGGGCTTTTCCAATCTTTATATCAACATCAGAGCTCAGTGACCCAGTTGAGCACCAACAGCCACCATGTCTGCCAATGTTTTAGCGGTGGCATCAATGCGGTCTGGGGTGGCGCTTTCATGGGATGCGCGCGCGGTTGCGACCATTTCGGCGACCATCTCGCCTGTCACATCGCCGGTCGGAAATGCGCCTTCGGCCAGAACCGACACACCTTCGGCGCTGATCTCGGCGAAACCACCGGTCACCAGAAAGTCCGATGACCCGTCGGCTGCCACCACGGTCAGGATGCCGGGACGGAGCGTAGTGATCAGCGGGCCATGGTCAGGCATCGCTGTCATGTCGCCTTCTGCGCCGGGAATGCGCACCTCACGCGCCTGAACGGAAGTAAGGAGCCGTTCAGGGCTGACAAGGTCAAACTGCATCGTATCGGCCATTTTGCCCCCTTATGCCGCTTCGGCGGCCAGACGCTGCGCCTTGGCTTTCACTTCCTCGATGTCGCCGACCATGTAGAAGGCGGCTTCGGGAAGGTGGTCGTATTCGCCGGCAACCACGGCCTTGAACGAGGCGATGGTTTTCTCAAGCGGCACCTGAACCCCGTCGGAACCGGTGAACACCTTGGCCACGTCGAAGGGCTGGGACAGGAAACGTTCCAGTTTACGTGCCCGGGTCACGGCCAGTTTGTCATCTTCCGAAAGTTCGTCCATGCCGAGGATGGCGATGATGTCCTGCAGCGACTTGTAGCGCTGAAGCACCTGCTGAACGTCGGTTGCAACCTTGTAATGCTCTTCCCCGATGATCAGCGGATCAAGAAGGCGCGAGGTCGAGCCGAGCGGATCCACAGCCGGGTAGATACCTTTTTCCGAGATCGCACGATCCAGAACGGTGGTTGCGTCAAGGTGGGCAAACGAAGTGGCCGGGGCCGGGTCGGTAAGGTCATCGGCAGGCACATAAACGGCCTGAACCGAAGTGATCGAACCAGCCTTGGTCGAGGTGATGCGTTCCTGCATGGCACCCATGTCGGTGGCCAGCGTCGGCTGGTAGCCCACGGCGGAAGGAATACGACCCAACAGGGCCGACACTTCCGAACCTGCCTGCGTAAAGCGGAAGATGTTGTCGACGAAGAACAAAACATCCGATCCGGTGTCGTCACGGAACTGTTCGGCCAGCGTCAGACCGGACAGGGCCACACGCATCCGCGCTCCCGGCGGCTCGTTCATCTGGCCGTAAACAAGGGCGATTTTCGACTTTTCCAGGTCGTCAGGAACGATAACGCCGGATTCGATCATCTCGTGGTAAAGGTCGTTGCCTTCACGGGTCCGTTCACCAACACCCGCAAACACCGACACACCGGAGTGCACCTTGGCAATGTTGTTGATCAATTCCATGATCAGAACCGTCTTGCCCACACCGGCACCACCAAAGAGGCCGATCTTGCCGCCCTTGGTATAGGGTGCAAGAAGGTCGATGACCTTGATGCCGGTCACGAGAATCTCGGTCGCAGTTGACTGCTGTTCAAAGGAAGGTGCCGGGCTGTGGATCGGGCGCGTGGCCTTCGATTTGACCGGGCCCTTTTCGTCAACCGGTTCACCGATGACGTTCAAGATACGTCCCAGCGTCGCGTTTCCGACGGGCACCGAAATCGGTGCGCCGAGGTCGGTAACAACTTCGCCGCGCACGAGACCTTCGGTCGCATCCATAGCCACGGTACGGACAGTGTTTTCGCCAAGATGCTGGGCCACTTCGAGCACCAGCCGTTTGCCGTTATTTGTCGTCTCAAGGGCGTTCAGAATGGCCGGAAGGTTATCTTCGAACTGAACGTCCACAACGGCGCCAATCACCTGCGTGATCTTGCCTTGGGCTTGCGCTTTTGCCATTTGATTTCTCCGGTTGTCTTAGAGCGCCTCGGCGCCCGCAATGATTTCGATAAGCTCTGTGGTGATCGCAGCCTGGCGCGAGCGGTTGTAGATGATCGTCAGTTTTTCGATCATTTCGCCTGCGTTGCGGGTGGCGTTGTCCATTGCGGACATCCGCGCGCCCTGTTCGGAGGCGCCATTTTCGAGAAGAGCGGTGAAGATCTGTGTAGCAATCCCGCGCGGCAAGAGGTCTGCGAGGATCTCTTGTTCATCCGGTTCATAGTCATAAACGGTCGAAGCGCCGCCCTCGGCGTCATAGGCCGCCGGGATCACCTGCTGTTCGGTCGGGATTTGGCTGATCACCGACTGGAAGCGGTTGAAGTAGATGGTAGCCACGTCGAATTCGCCAGCATCAAAGCGGCTGATGACTTCCTTGGCAATCGCCTGGGCATTGCCGTAGCCCAGCTTCTTGACCTCGGAAAGATCAACATGGCTGATGAAATGCTGGCCAAAATCGCGCTTCAGTTGCTCGCGGCCTTTTTTTCCGACGGTCAGGATCTTTACGGTCTTGCCTTCGGACAAAAGCTGGTTAGCAGCCTGCCGCGCCAGCCGGACGATGGTCGAGTTGAAGCCACCGCAAAGGCCGCGTTCAGCAGTCATCACCACCAGAAGGTGGGTCTTGTCGCTGCCGGTACCAGCCAAAAGGCGTGGCGCGGAATCCGATCCGCCGACCGAGGCGGAAAGGCCTGCCATCACGGCATTCATACGCTCGGCATAGGGCCGGGCGGCTTCGGCTGCTTCCTGAGCCCGGCGGAGTTTAGCCGCCGAGACCATTTGCATAGCCTTCGTGATCTTCCGGGTCGACTTAACACTGGCGATCCGGTTTTTAAGATCCTTTAGGTTGGCCATATTGCTGTCCCTTTCCCGCGCTTACGCGAAGGTCTTGGAGAATTCGTCCAGCGCGGCACGGATTTTATCCTCGGCCTCACCTTTGATTTTCGGATCTTCTTTGGAAATCCAGTCGAGCACATCCTTGCGGTTGTTGCGCAGATGCGAAAGCAGGCCCTGCTCGAACCGGCCAACATCCTTGACGGCAAGCCCATCCAGGTAACCTTTGGTGCCTGCGAAGATGACGCAGACGATTTCCGCGTTTGTCAGCGGCGAATACTGCGACTGCTTCATCAGTTCGGTCAGGCGTGCGCCCCGGTTGAGCAAACGCTGGGTGGCCGCGTCGAGGTCGGAGCCGAACTGCGCAAAGGCAGCCATTTCGCGGTACTGCGCCAGTTCCAGTTTCACCGGGCCTGCGACAGATTTCATCGAATTGGTCTGGGCCGAAGAACCAACGCGCGACACGGACAGACCGGTGTTCACGGCCGGGCGGATGCCCTGATAGAAGAGTTCGGTTTCCAGAAAGATCTGGCCATCGGTGATGGAAATCACGTTGGTCGGAATAAAGGCCGACACGTCGCCACCTTGCGTTTCGATGATCGGCAGCGCGGTCAGCGAACCGGCGCCGTTGTCTTCGTTCAGCTTGGCTGACCGCTCCAGAAGGCGTGAATGCAGGTAGAAAACGTCACCCGGGTAAGCTTCGCGTCCGGGCGGACGGCGCAGCAGCAGCGACATCTGGCGGTAAGACACGGCCTGCTTGGAAAGGTCATCATAGATGATCAGCGCGTGGCGGCCATTATCGCGGAAATGTTCGGCGATCGAGGTTGCCGCGTAGGGTGCCAGAAACTGCATCGGCGCCGGGTCGGAGGCGGTTGCGGCTACAACCGTGGTATATTTGATCGCGCCGGCTTCCTCGAGCTTCTTGACAAGCTGCGCCACGGTCGAGCGTTTCTGCCCAATGGCAACATAGATGCAGTAGAGCTTTTTCGATTCGTCGTCGCCAGCGGCGTCGTTATAGGACTTCTGATTCAGGATCGTGTCGAGCGCGATGGCGGTTTTGCCGGTCTGACGGTCACCGATGATAAGCTCGCGCTGGCCGCGTCCGATCGGGATCATGGCGTCAACGGATTTAAGACCGGTCGCCATCGGTTCGTGAACCGATTTCCGCGGGATGATGCCGGGCGCCTTGACGTCGGCGATTGAACGTTTCTTGTTCTTCAGCGCGCCCTTGCCGTCGATCGGGTTGCCGAGGCCGTCAACAACGCGGCCCAGCAGTTCGTCGCCAACAGGCACGTCAACGATGGCTTTGGTCCGCTTGACCACATCGCCTTCCTTGATCGAACGGTCATCACCGAAGATAACGATACCGACGTTATCCACCTCAAGGTTCAGCGCCATGCCGCGAATGCCACCGGGGAATTCGACCATTTCGCCCGCTTGGACGTTGTCGAGCCCGTGGACACGCGCAATACCGTCGCCGACGGACAGAACGCGGCCAACTTCGGCCACTTCGGCCTCTTGACCAAAATTCTTGATCTGCTCTTTCAGGATCGCAGAGATTTCAGCTGCCTGGATACCCATTATCCGACCTCTTTCATTGTATTCTGGAGGGCTGCGAGCTTTGAGCGGACCGACGTGTCGATCATCTTGGAGCCCACTTTGACGACAAGACCGCCGATGAGGTTATCATCAACGGCCAGATTAAGTTTCACGGTTTTTCCGAATGTCTTTTTCAGAGAGGCGGCCAACTTGTCAGCCTGCGCCTTTGTCAAAGCTTGTGCGGCAGTGACATCAGCACTGACCTCGCCTTTTTCTTCGGCGATCATCGCCTGAAGGGTGGTCAACAATTGCGGCAACACAAACAGCCGACGTTTGGCGGCCATTAGCCCCAGCGTGCTGGCGACGGTGGCCGACAGTTTCATTTTCTTGGCAATGGCGCCGATGGCACCGGCCTGTTCATCGCGCGAATAGACAGGTGACGAGATCAGGCCGCGCAGATCGGTGCTTTCGGACAGCGCGTCGGACAGCGCGGTCACGTCGGCCTCCAGTGCCTTCAGGCCCTTGCCGTCGCGCGCCAGTTCAAACACAGCCGTCGCATAGCGCGCGGCGATCCCTGCAGAAATCGATGCTGGTTCGGACACGTCCACCCTTCCGATAGTTATGCCCCCGACGCTGGAAGTGATCAGGTCAGAGCTTTCCCCTGGCGTATGTTTGCGCATACGTCCGAATTCGGCGGGGGTATAGCAGTGGTGCCGCGCGCTCGCAACCAGTTTGGTCAAGGGAATGTGAACCCGAATTTCGCAATATTCATTGCGTTTTCGCTAACATCAGCAGGTTGCGACCTTTTGTGTCAGGCGACAATCTTGATGCGATCAGGCCAACGGGCTGGTGATTCCGCCATTTTTGCGATTCACGCGGGCTCCGCCGCAGGCTTGGGCAATCCCTCAAGCACTCGCAACGGCCGTCGTGCCGTCGCGCCAAGACCCGGACGCAGCGGGGCATGAACCTGTTTGGAAACTTCGATCATCAGCACGCCGCCAGCGATGACCGACGCGACGCGGCCCCCCACCCTTTCCCACATCGGCGCAGTTCTGAGCCAGAAGCGCTGACTGCTGGGCGGCACAAAGAGGGCCGATTGCTGACGCTCGGCGGTAAAGTTTTGCCGACGCAGCTGGGCATCAAGCTGCCGCATG
>JAOUMG010000157.1 GCA_029881635.1 Paracoccaceae bacterium
GGTCAGCGCGGTGCGCGCGGTCAATCTCGAAGTGCGCGAGGGTGAAATATTCGTGATCATGGGCCTGTCAGGGTCAGGGAAATCGACATTGGTCCGTTGCCTGTCGCGTCTGGTTGAACCAACCGCTGGCGAGATCTTGTTCAACGGTCAAAATTTGCTGGCGGCGAGTGAAGCCGAGATGATGCTGATCCGCCGCCACAAGATGGGGATGGTGTTTCAGCATTTCGCCCTGTTGCCGCATATGACCGTTCTCGACAATGTGGCCTTTCCGTTGGAGGTGCAGGGACTGGCGCGCAACGTGCGTATCGAGCGAGCACAGAAAATGGTCACTTTGGTTGGATTGGCGGGGCGCGAGGATTCCTATCCGCGTCAGCTGTCCGGCGGCCAGCAGCAGCGCGTGGGCATAGCCCGCAGTCTGGCGGTTGAACCGGAATTGTGGTTTCTGGATGAACCGTTTTCCGCCCTCGACCCGCTAATACGCCGCGAGATGCAGGATGAATTCGTCCGCCTGCAATCGGTACTGAAGAAGACGATCGTTTTCATCACCCATGATTTTGACGAGGCAATCCGGCTGGCCGACCGCATCGCCATCATGAAAGACGGCGAAATAGTTCAGCAAGGCACCCCGGAAGAGATCGTGCTGCACCCGGCTACCGACTATGTGCGCGAATTCACCCGGGCCGTTGCGCGGGCAAAAGTCGTGCGGGTTGGGTCGCTGATGAAAGCGGGCGGCGGCGGGGCGTCGGATCGTTCGGTTTCCCAGCGGGCCACGATCTCCGAAGTGGCGCCCATGTTTCTGGATGGCACAGAAACCATTTCCGTAACCGGTGACGACGGCGCAATCGTCGGGCAGTTGTCGCGCGGTGATGTCATTCCACTGATGCTGGGCGGGTGACATGACCGGGCTAATCTCCAGACTAACCGGACGCAGCAGCCTGATCTGGCTTGGCACAATCGTCATGTTCTGGACGTTATGGAAATTTGGCCACAACGTCCTGCCATGGGCTTTCGACTTTCCCAAGGCGCAGACAATTCCGGTCGCAAAATGGATTTCGTCAGCTACGAAATGGCTGCTGAACGAAGCGACATTCGGTGTGTTCACCTTTGCCGAATTTACCCGATTTATCGCGGCGGTTATTGATTTTCCCTATCGGATCGTTCTGTCGCTACTGTCCACAGGCTTCATGTCGGGGCCCGGATCTTCTGCCACGCAGTATCTGCCGCCGGTTTCCTGGGTTGCGGTGATCGCTGTTTTCGCTCTCATCGGCCATCACGCGGGGGGGCGCAAGCTGTCGGTGCTGGTGGCGGTCTGCATGACCCTGATTGCGGTTTTCGGCCAGTGGTCCAGCGCGATGGTTACGCTGGCATCCATCCTCGTGGCCGTGCCGCTGGGGGTCGTGGGGGGGCTCGGTTTGGGTATTTTGGCCTACCGCAGCCCGGTCTTCGAACGACTGATACGGCCGGTTTTGGACCTGATGCAGACGATCCCGGTATTTGCCTATCTCGTGCCAATCCTGTTTCTGTTCGGTTTCGGCCCGACGGCGGCTGTCGTGGCGACGCTGATCTATGCCATGCCGCCAATGACAAGGATTACGGTTCTGGCGCTTCGCAGGGTGCCGGCGGAATTGAACGATCTGGGCAGGATGGTTGGTTGCACACGCCGTCAGATGATGTGGCGGGTGCTCATACCGGCGGCCAAGGATAGTCTGATGGTCGGTGTCAATCAGGTGATCATGCTATCGCTCAACATGGTCATCATCGCGTCGATGATTGGCGCAGGTGGCCTCGGCTTTGACGTTCTGGCTGCCTTGCGGCGGCTGGATTTCGGAGCAGGGCTGGAGGCCGGTCTGGCGATTGTCTTGCTGGCCGTGGCGCTGGACCGTCTCAGTCAGGCATTTGCGGTTCGTCAAGCTGGCGATGCGGCCCCTCACGGCCCCTTGCTGGCGCGCCATCCCTATCTCTTGGGGGCTGCGGTGACCGTGGCAATCGCAGGTCTGGGTGGGCTGGTGGTTCCTTGGCTGCAAACCTTCCCGGCCTCGCTGGAGTTGTCGAGCGGTGCGTTCTGGGGCGATGTCGTTCGTTGGATCAATATCAATTTCTTTGACACGCTCGAGGCGTTCAAGAACGCGCTGCTGCTCAATCTGCTTATCCCTTTCAAACGCCTATTGCTGGACTTGCCATGGCTTGGAGTGGCCGGATTGCTCGGTTTTACGGGCTGGCGGTTGGGCGGTGTCAGAACCGGCGCCCTTGCTGCCGGACTGTGCTTCCTCATCGCCGCAACCGGACAATGGGAAAAGGCAATGATCACCGTTTATCTTTGCGGGATATCGGCGGCCATCGCCATGCTGATCGGGGTGCCGATTGGCATAATGGCGGCTGAGCGTGACACGCTGTGGCGCTGGGTGCGGGTGACGATCGACACCCTGCAAACGCTGCCATCATTCGTCTACCTGATGCCGGCTGTGATGTTGTTCAGGGTCGGTGATTTCACCGCGCTGATTGCAGTTGTGGCCTATGCGGTCGCCCCGGCCATCCGTTACACCGTGCTGGGGATACACGGGGTTGACCCCCGCCTGATCGAGGCGGGTTATGCCATGGGCTGCACACCCCGCCAGATACTTACCCGCATAAAACTGCGCCTTGCCCTGCCAGAGATTTTGCTGGGCTTGAACCAGACGATTATGTTCGCGCTGTCGATGCTGGTGATCACGGCGCTCGTGGGAACACGCGATTTGGGGCAGGAGGTATACATTGCCCTGACCAAGGCCGATCCGGGGCGCGGGTTGGTTGCAGGTTTGGCTGTCGCTTTCATTGCCATCATTTCAGACCGGCTGATTTCCGCAGGGGCGAAACGCGCGCGGGCGCAACTTGGTTTGGCGGAGGGGCAGGCATGACCATCGACCATATACGTGCCTTGCCATGCTGGCAGGGTGACATCACTGCCGAACCCTTGTCTGGCGGGCTTTCCAACGAAAGCTGGAAGGTGAGGGATGGGCAGGGCATGCATGTTGTCCGGTTCGGGACAGACTTTCCCTTTCATCACGTTTCCCGGGAACGCGAAGGCATGACCGCGCGCGCCGCCCATGCGGCGGGTTTCGCGCCGAAGGTGCGCTACTCTGCGCCCGGCGTCATGGTCTCGGCATTTCTGGAAGCGCGGACATGGGAACCTGCCGATGTCCGCCAGTCCCCTGAACGTGTCGGCACATTGCTGCGCCAGTTTCACCATAAGATGGCGGAAGAGGTCAGCGGGCCCGCTTTCCTTTTCTGGGTGTTTCATGTGATCCGCGATTACGCCCGGACATTGCGCGCAAACGAAAGCCGTCATATCCCGCAACTGCAATCCTACCTGGCGCTGGCTGCCGAGTTCGAGACGGCACAGGTCCCGTTGCCGATTGTCTTTGGCCACCACGATCTGCTTCCCGCCAACATACTGGACGACGGGGACAAGCTCTGGCTGATCGATTTCGAATATGCAGGTTTTGGAACCGCCATGTTCGATCTTGCCGGCGCTGCCTCTAACGCGGGAATGTCCGACGGGGAAGCGATGCGCATGCTGAACAGCTATTTTGGCGTTCAGCCCGATGCCAAGACCTTGCGCGCCTTCGATGCAATGCAATGTGCCTCGCTGTTGCGCGAAGCGATGTGGTCCATGGTGTCTGAGATTTTCCTCAATGCACCGGGCGCCGACTATGCAGCCTACACCAAAGAAAACCTGGAAATGTTTGATGCGGCCCTGACCCGGTATCGCCAAAAATATGGAACAAAATCATGACACTGCCTGCACACGCCCAAATCGTTGTTATCGGCGGCGGGATCATTGGCTGTTCGACGGCCTATCACCTTGCCCGTGACCACAAGGCCGATGTGGTGTTGCTGGAGCAGGGCAGGCTGACATCCGGCTCGACCTGGCACGCGGCAGGGCTGGTCGGTCAGCTGCGGTCATCGGCCTCGATTACACGTGTGCTGAAATATTCGGTTGATCTTTACAAGGGTCTGGCGGCTGAAACTGGTCTTGAAACCGGGTGGAAGATGTCTGGCTGCCTGCGTCTGGCCACCAATGAAGACCGCTGGACCGAATACAAGCGTTTGGCGACCACTGCCAAGAGTTTTGGCATGGATATGCATCTTGTTTCCCCTGATGAGGTGAAACGCATGTGGCCGCTGATGGATGTGTCCGATCTTGTCGGGGCAAGCTGGCTGCCGACAGACGGGCAGGCGTCGCCATCTGACATCACCCAATCCCTGGCCAAGGGCGCGCGCATGCATGGTGCAAAGATCCATGAAGGTGTTCGTGTGCTGGGTTTTGGTATGGATGGCCACCGGATCACCAGTGTCAAAACCTCAGCCGGAGAGATCGTTTGCGACAAGGTGGTGAACTGCGCTGGCCAATGGGCGCGGCAGGTCGGCGCGATGGTGGGCATCAACGTGCCGTTGCAGCCTGTCAAGCATCAGTATGTTGTAACTGAAAGGATCGAGGGACTGTCATCGGATGCCGCCACAATCCGCGACCCCGACAGGCGCACCTATTTCAAGGAAGAAGTGGGCGGGCTTGTCATGGGCGGGTATGAACCGAACCCGCAACCATGGACAACAGGCGATGTGCCGGATGACTGGGAATTCAGGTTGTTCGACGACGATTTCGATCATTTCGAACAGCACATGGATCAGGCAATTGCCCGCATCCCGGCTTTGGCGAATGCGGGTGTGAAACAGATGATAAACGGCGCGGAAAGTTTTACGCCGGACGGCAATTTCATTCTCGGACCCGCAGCGGAATGCCCGAACATGTATGTAGGTGCCGGCTTCAATGCTTTCGGGATTGCATCGGGCGGGGGTGCGGGATGGGTTTTGGCGGAATGGGTCATGTCCGGCGAGGCGCCGCTTGACCTCTGGGCCGTGGATATCCGGCGGTTCTCTGACATGCACCGGGATCGCAAATGGGTTTCCGAACGCACCCTGGAAGCTTACGGCAAACACTATTCCATCGGCTTCCCGCATGAGGAATACACTTCGGGTCGCCCCCGTATCACCTCGCCACTGTACCAGCGTCTGAAAGACCAGCGGGCGGTTTTTGGCTCCAAGCTCGGGTGGGAACGGCCGAATTGGTTCGCACCCGAAGGCATGGCGGCGAAGGATGAATACTCGATGGGCCGCCAGAACTGGTTTGGCCCGGTCGGTGAGGAACATGCCCATGTACGTGAAAGCGTCGGGGTGTTTGATCAATCCTCATTCGCGAAATATGAGCTCAGAGGGCGCGATGCAGCCAAGGCACTTGATCATATCTGCGCCGGTGATGTGGCCAAGGCTGTGGGTCGTGTGACCTATACCCAGTTGCTGAATTCCCGCGGCGGGATTGAGGCCGACCTGACAGTCGCGCGACTGGCTGAGGATCATTTTTATATCGTTACGGGTACCGGTTATCGAACCCATGATGCAGCTTGGATTGTCGATCATCTGCCCGATGGCGATGCCGCGCTTGTCGATGTTACGGAAGAATGGGGCACGCTTTCCGTCATGGGACCAAAGGCACGGGATGTTCTGGCAAAAATCACCAAGGCAGATATGTCCAACCGCGCATTTCCGTTTGGCCATGTGCGGGAAATCGAAATCGGCGGTGCATTGGCCCGGGCGTTGCGCATCACCTATGTGGGCGAACTCGGCTGGGAATTGCATGTCCCCTTGAACGCAACCGGGGCTGTCTATGACGCCTTGATGGCGG
>JAOUMG010000158.1 GCA_029881635.1 Paracoccaceae bacterium
CCAACTCTGGCGGGCCAGATGTTTTATGCGTTTCGTCCACGGGCCTACCGACGATTGTTTCGCGGGTTGCGGGCCAAAAGCGGCACGGGCCGCGACGGAAAATAAGTCTGTGGGAAACAGCGTTTAATTTGTGTCGGAAATCGCATATTTACAATCAGAGTGATGCGGGTATCGCGTGCGTTTTCTCAGTGAGAATATGAGGCTATTAAATAAACCGCATGTAAAATACCCGCCAGCGCAATGGATATGCCCATCGGGAATTTGACGCTGCCGGAAAGCGATTTCCAGGGATGGCCCGCGGTCTGTGGCAATCGGCGCAAACCGACAATTGTCAACACGCCCAAGAGCAGCGAACCCGAAAACAAGAACGAAAACACTTCGAGGTTCTGCACCGGAACAAAAAGCATCAGTGCCGCAAGAATTTTGACATCCCCACCGCCCAGCAACCGAAAGCAAAAGCCGACAAAGCCCAGGCCGAACACCCCTGCGGCAACCGAAACCCGCATCAGCAGATCATTTGGTGGAAATACCAAACTTGATCCAACGAACAGCACGACTAACAGGATGCTCAGAACATTGGGAATTCGCATGAAGCGTAAATCGCAATACGCAACCAGGACCAGGACCGGCACCGTAAGTAATATCGGCAGGATACTAAACATCAGCGGCCCTTTGATCCGTTCATGCGCTTCTGGCTTCCCATTCGTCTGTGGAGCCTTGAGACTTTACCAATTGAAAAACCAGCTCTGCCAGATTGGCCGTGTCGGTCTTGGCGTAAATGCTGCGAAGATGTGAACGTACCGTTGCCTCGGCGATGCCCAGTTCCTTGGATACTCCCACAACCGACAATCCCCGGCTAAGCAGCATGCACACCCTGAATTCGCCCCGGCTGAAACGCGCGGGATTACTGACACCCAACATCGGTTTCATCATATACGCAGGCTTTTGGACGTCCAGAGGAAGGCACTCACTGATCGCCTGGCGGGTGATCACCCCGACGCTCCGCGTGGCCCATGTCCGGGCAATGGTTGGCAGCACCGCCGCTAAAGATTCTAGAATATCAGGTGACAGCATCTCACGAAAATGAAGTTCGATATGATCGCGGGTATCTGGACCGCCGGACAATACCAGTACAGCGAATTCTTTCATCCGGCGTGTCACCTGCCATTCTGGAAGTGTGACGGCTTCCTTTGCGCTTCGCTCATCTGCATGTGCCGATCCGAGCCAAACTGTCGCGCTACGAGGCCGAACCAAATGCGGTCCGAAAAAGTCATCGGCAAAGGATGCGGTCAATGGATGCGTCGATGTTGCTCTGTCATCATGTATCAAGATCCGAACTGGGTGGAAATCGTTCAGGCGGGTTCTTACAATCATGCCCGCTTCTGCACCCAAGGAATGAACAAGCCGCGCAAAAGCTTCCTTTAGAGGCAAGTCACGGTGCAGCGCATCGCACCAGTCCGCTATCGCATCAATCAAAGACGATCTGGCTTCAATGCCGTCCGAAAATGCCGATATGACATTTTCTTGAAATGAAATATTCACTTTATCCCCCACTAAAAACATAGACTCATTAAATTCGGCAACACACCAAAACACAGCCCAAGAAGCTGGTCACATAGATCAATTGGATGACCGTCTGCACTTCCCAACACCGATATAAGTGTCGTCAATAGCCGTAGTTAAATCAAGGAAATGCCAAATTATTGCCTCAATCCCGCAAAGTTTCAACTTAGAGCAGAAAAACATCCGGGTTTCCGTGATAAAATGGGAGTTTTCTTTCAAACTGTTTCAGGGCTGCAAAAATCTGCCCGTTCCCTGAACTTCTACGGTGGAGAGAATCAGCCGTTAAAGTATCGCATCCAACGGATGACGACCGGTCCCAATGTCAGCATCAGCAAAGCCGGCAGCATGAGCGAAGCCATGATCGCGGACATCTTGACAGGAAGCATGTTGGCCATTTCCTGGGCCCGCAATTCGCGGTTCTTGCGCATTTCCGTGGCATAGTTGGAAAGCGTTTCCGATGTGCTCGTTCCGAACTGCATCGACTGCAAAACAACATTGGCAAATGAAACGACTTCGGCAACGCCGGTGCGCGCAGCCATGTCCAGCAACGCCTTGTCCCTGCCACGGCCTGCCTGAATCTCGTGCTGGGCGATCAGCATTTCTTGCGAAATCGCCGGTGCGGTCGACTCAAGTTCATTGGCGACGCGGATCATGGCCGCATCAAAACCCAGACCGGCCTCTACCGAAATCTGGATAAGATCGAGGGCATTGGGAAAACTCTCTTCGATTGCCTTGATGCGTTCAGCCGTTCGAGAGCGCAACCAGATCGCCGGGCCAAAGAATCCAAGGCCGACCAGGAGACCTGCCACCTGATTCAGTCTTGACGGGCTCCATGCACTGATCGTGTCGCCCACGCTTTCGGGAAGAATGATCAGGCCGGTGCGGGTTGCCCAGGTAACGGCGATCAATGCACAGGGCAACAAGATACCCAAAAAGAGCCGCACAAGGTAATAGTTGCGCACAGCGTGTGGCCCGCTCAGGCCCGCCTGTGCAAGTTGTCGTTGAACCTCAGTCCGTTCGGCACGGTTACTTGGTATAAGCGTCTTGAGCAGACCCGTTGGGTCGGCCGAGGACGGTCGCAAAATACCGCGGTCAACCGTGCGGTTAAATTGACGACTGCCCTGATTGGCCATTCTTTGCAGCGCAGGGTCCTTCCCGGCAAGCACTCCGGAAATCCCGAACACTACCAACATAGACCCGATACCCACGCCCAATACCGCGAGCGTTGTAAATGAGGGATTAAACTGGGCCATCAACTGTTCAAGAGTAAATGTCATGTCGGTTCTCCGGTCATATCCTGAAGTTTACGAGTCGCCGCATCGCGATGAAGTTTACCACCATCAGCGTGACTACAACGGCCGCGATTGGCCGGAACAGCGGATCAGAACTGACACCACCATAGTATTCCGGTGTGGTTACCGACATCAATGCAAGGATCACCAGTGGCAGAAACGACAGGAAATATGAGGTCAAGCGACCTTCCGACGAAATCGCCTGAATCCTTTTTCGCATTGAAATGCGGTCACGAATGACCTTGGCCAATGTCCCCAGAACCTGCGCCAAATTCCCACCGGTACCGGCTTGAATGGCAACGCTTACCGACAGGTAGTGAACATCTTCAAGGTCGGTACGTTCGGCAAAATCGGCGAAGGCGTCGACCAAATCATCACCGTAGCTGATCTGATCCACTATCACTCCAAACTCGGTTCCTATCGGGTCGCTCATATCTCGGGCGACCGATGCGATGGTCGTGTTGAGAGGATGCCCCACAATCAAGCCTCGAGACATAAGGTCAAGGGCATCCGGCAGCTGTCGGATCATTGCTGTCATGCGGCGTTCCTGCATAGACCTTACAATCAGGATCGGTAAGCAGAAGAAGATCAGAACAGCGCCACCGACGGCAATCGGCGGCCAAACAACGACAGAAGCAAGACCCCCGACTGTCAACGTTGCACATAGACACATCATGAGAAACATGGTGGGCCCTATCGTCAATCCGGCCTGACGCAGGGCCACCGGCAATGTACCGACAAACGGAATGCCCGAAAGCTTCCACTGGTAGCGCGACGGTTTGAGCAAGCGCAAAACATCCTCAGGGACCGCCCCTGCTGCAATCATGCGCATCCGCCGATTTCGCGCCTCTGATTTGGTTTCCGTACGGCTGAGCGCCTGCCTAATGCCCTCAAAGGCCAGCAACACCCCCAAGAAGATCCCGACAGAGGCCAGAGTGTTGACCTCGAATTCGTTGAGAAAAGTCATTTTGACGATGCCTCCCCAAGAAACATATCGCTGCTGAACTTCACGCCGGCCTGGGTCAGCTGATCAATGCAGCGCGGGCGAATTCCTGTGGGAATGAACTGCCCCAACACCGTACCGTCCTCAGAAACGCCGGATTTGCGGAAAACAAAAATGTCTTGCATGGTGACGACATTGCCCTCCATCCCGGTAATCTCAGAGATGCTCATCACCCGCCGGCTACCATCGCTCAGGCGATTAAGCTGAATCACCAGATTGATACCTGCGGCAATCTGCGACCGGATTGCCGTGACGGGAAAATCCAGGCCGATCATCGTGACCATCTGTTCGATCCGCCCCAGAGCATCGCGGGCGGTGTTCGCGTGCACAGTTGTCATGGAACCATCATGCCCGGTGTTCATCGCCTGAAGCATGTCGAATGTCTCTGCACCACGCACCTCGCCGACGATGATCCGGTCGGGGCGCATTCTCAGCGCATTGCGCACCAGATCGCGCTGTGTCACCGCGCCATTGCCAGACGGGTTCGAAGGCCGGGTTTCCAACCGCACAACGTGATCTTGCTGGAGCTGAAGTTCGGCCGCATCCTCGATGGTCACGACCCGTTCGCTTTTTCCGATATGGGATGACATGGCGTTCAACATGGTGGTTTTGCCCGACCCCGTGCCACCCGAGATCAGAACATTGAGGCGTGCCTGAACCAGACCCTGCAGCAGTTCTGCCGCAGCTTCGGAAAGTGTGCCCATTTCAACCATACGCGGAATGGTCAGCGGGTTGCGGGCAAATTTTCTGATCGAGACAGAAGGCCCGTCGATTGCGCAGGGCCGGATGATCGCATTGACGCGGCTGCCATCTTCCAGGCGGGCATCAACCCAGGGCGAAGATTCGTCAACGCGCCTGCCGATGCGTGACACGATCTTGTCGATGATACGCAAAAGATGGCGCTCATCTCTAAAGCGGACCGAAGTTTTCTCAAGCTTGCCAAATCGTTCGACATAGACGCTCTTGTGCGAATTGACGAGAATATCATTGACTGTCGGATCGGCCAGCAATGGTTCAAGCGGTCCAAAACCCAGAACTTCGTTCAAGAGTTCGTCGATCAGTTCCTTGAATTCCTGGGCGCGCATCGGACGACCCTGTTCGCTCAGCTCCTGAGAAACCAGCGTTGCGACCTCGCGGCGCAATTCGTCGGTCTGAACCTTGTCAATCGCAGCGAGATTGAGCCGCTCCAGAAGAACATCGTGCAGCTGGCTTTTCAGCTCCAGCCGCGCGGTCAATTCAGCGTCTTGCAGCGATGTTTCGTGGATGAAAGGAGTATTTTTCACAGCCTTGGTGGCCAGATCGATGACATCCGCGCCTTTGGGCTTTTCGGATCTTGTGAATTGCTTAAACACTGCCTGTCTCCTGGTTCTTTTGCTGCCGGATTTGGGTTTCAAAGCCTAGCTTGGTTGATTTTGCGAGCCGGGCCATTGCCTTGCTCAACTGGGATCTGGGTGCACTTCTCATCAGTGATTTCCCGCTATCCGCTGCTGCAGATGCAGCGCGCGGATCATGCGGCAGCCAATGATTGAATTTTCGGTCCAAGGCCTTCGCAGCCTCTTTTTGCATGCTTGACTGGAACCATGGCCGTTTTTCATGATTGACCACGATCTCAATCGGCAGCGCTCCGTTATCGGTGGTGAAGAACTCGATGAGACGTCGGCAATGCCGGACCGAAGTCACGGAAATATCCGTCACGATGATCAGCTCGTCGGCACGCTGCACAATCGGCTCTATCCATCCCACCAGAGCGCGCGGCAGATCCAGAACGATATAGTCGTGACTGTCGCGCAACGTATCAAGGATGGCAGCAACTTGTTCGGGTTGAAGTGAATCGAGCGGTGCAAGC
>JAOUMG010000159.1 GCA_029881635.1 Paracoccaceae bacterium
CAAACCGAGGATCTGGACGCTGCGTTGACACAGGCGCGCGCGGAATGCCCGGTTGTGGTCTGCACCCGGTCAGGGGCGGACGTGATCGTCCTGCGCGGTGACGAACGCGTTGAAACACCGGTTCACCGGGTCGTGCCGGTCGATGCGACCGGTGCGGGGGATCAGTTTGCTGCCGGGTTCCTCTACGGGCTCGCGACCGGCCAACCCTTAAAGATCGCCGGGCGCATGGGCTGCATTGCCGCTGCCGAAGTGATCAGCCATTTTGGTGCAAGGCCCGAGGTTGATGTTAAGGCGCTGTTCCGGGCCGAAGGGCTGATCTGACAGCTCGGCAACCGGCAGATGCGGGCGCTGGTCAGCGCAACTCCTTGCGGATGACCAGTTTCAGACCCGACCAGATTTCATCGACCGCGCAGACCTTTATGTCGACAAGACCCATGGGCAGGCAGAGTTCGCGCACCGTGTCTTCGGTGATTTCCGAATAGAGTTTTGTGGCTTTCTTGGGCCAGGATACCCAGATCATCCCCGCAGGCGCCAACGCGCTGCGGGCATTGGTCAGGGCAGTCTGCAATTCGTCGTGGAAGGGCGTGAATATGTGAATGAAGTCCAACCCTGCCGGCAAAGTGGCATCTGGGCCAAGTTCGCGGATACCGGATGCATGGCCCAGCGTTTCAGCATAGGGCCAGGGAGGATTCAGCACGACTGCCGTCATGCCGGGTTTCAATCCGAGCTTGCGAATGAGAGGGGTGCCGGAATATCCCGCCATTCGACCCGTTCGTGCCTATTGGCCCAGTTTCGCGTGCACCTCGGCCAGATCAATCTCGCCAATGGGCATTTTGTTGGCAGGGTTTTCGAAGTCATATTTGAACAGCCGAAAATCCTTGCTGTACATTTCATAAACCAGATGCATCGACAGATCGTCGAAATAATCCTCGACCGGGTGGGCACGCTTGGGCCCGTGCCCTTCGCTTTCGTTGAATTTGGGGATCTTCTTCAGGTTCACCTTTTTCGGCGTCTTTACCGCACTCAGCACCGATTGCATGCCGTCGTTGAATTTCTCGGTGAAGAATATGTTGTCGTAGCGGCCGCCATTGACGATGAAAGTCGATATATGGCCCGACATTGCAGACCAGTGAATGTCTGGCTCCATCGGGCGACGCCAACGGACCGTGTCACGCGCAAACAGCAGAAAGCGGCGGAACGACTTGATCTGGTCGAATTCAAAACCCGTTTCCGGAACACCGACCTCGATCCCATATTTCTGCATCAGGGTCGGCACCAGATTACCGCGATAGCGTTTTCCGTTGCGCTGTATGCCGCAGATCTTGTCGAAAAAGGATGACAATATCCGCGTGTAGGGATTGCGCACGCAAGTGAAGGAATAGGATTTATGACCCTTCACATTGGTTTCAATCAGCGGCTGGCTGTCTTCGATGGCCCATTTGTGAAGACGATTTGTGGCGTCATGAATGTCGCCGTCGAAAAATTCGCCGTGATCAGAATAATACATCACCTGCCCGATGGTCGAGCAGGCACATTTCGGGACGACGCGATAGACCATGCTTTCGCTTTCCGTCATCCAGGTTCCCGGAAACCCCATAATGTCATACCTTTTACGCCCGCAGGCCGATCAATTCGAAACTACCGCGCGATTGCGGCACAAAAAGCAAAGAAACTCTGTCTTTTCAACGGCTGATAAAACTATTTTGCTAAACAATCCACTGAGATGACGTTATCAGGTTTCCCTAATGGCAAAAATCGCCTTCATATTGCTGTGCCACAAGGACCCAAAAGGGATTATCCAGCAGGCTGAGCGGCTAACCGCCGTGGGCGATTGCATGTCGATCCATTTCGATGCGCGCGCGAGACCTGAGGATTATGCGCAGATCCGAAATGCGCTCGATGGCAATCCGAATGTGACCTTTGCCAAGAAACGGATCAAATGCGGCTGGGGTGCCTGGTCATTGGTTCAGGCCACGCTTTACGCGACTGAGGCGGCGATTGATGCCTTTCCCAACGCCACCCATTTTTACATGCTGTCGGGCGACTGCATGGCGATCAAATCCGCCGAATATGTACATGCTTTTCTTGACGCCGAGGATGTCGACTATATCGAGAGCGAGGATTTTTTTGCCAGCGACTGGATCAAGACCGGCATGAAGGAAGAACGGCTGATCTACCGCCACTTTTTCAACGAAAGAACCCATAAATGGGCGTTTTACAAAAGCTTTGAGCTGCAAAAGCAGTTGGGGCTGACGCGGGCTATTCCGTCCGATCTGCAGATGATGATCGGGTCACAATGGTGGTGCTTGCGCCGCAGGACCATCGAATGGATCCTTGAATTCACCCGCAGTCGCCGCGATGTGATGCGGTTTTTCCGTACCACCTGGATACCCGATGAAACCTTCTTTCAGACGCTGGTGCGGCACGTCGTGCCAGAACAGGAAATCCGCAATCGTACGCTGACTTTTCTGATTTTCTCAGACTACGGAATGCCAGTTTCGTTTTACAACGACCATTACGACCTGCTGCTAAGTCAGGATTTTCTGTTTGCCCGCAAGATCAGCGTCGATGCGACCGAACTGAAGCGGCGGCTGGGAGATCTTTTTGCCTCTGAAGGGGTGGCATTTCAGATATCGGATGAAGGCCGCAGTCTTTACAAATTTCTGACGGGTCGCGGGCGCGAAGGCCGCCGGTTTGCCCCGAGATTCTGGGAAACTGAGGCGAGTTTGGGGCGTGAACGGCAGCTGATGATCCTCATCTGCAAGAAATGGCACGTCGCCAAACGTCTTGTCGAACGTCTACGCCGAATCACCAACTTCCCCGCGATTGAGTATCTTTTCGATGAGGAAGGAACCGAGTTGCCGGACCTTGGCGGCATCCAGACCACGCTGGAAAAACGCACCCGTCATCGCCGGGCGCTGATGCGCATGCTGTTTGACTACAATGACACCAATCAGTTGCTGATCTGTCTTGATCCGAAGAATATTGACCTGATGCAGGATTTTTGTTCGGACCGGTCGGTGACGAAGCTTTTGGAAATAGAATGCGAATTCACCGATGACTATCTGATCGGTCATGCCAAACGTGTGGGCCTGGCGGGTGAACATACATCTCCTGAAACGCTGGACCGGTTGTTGCCGACCATCCGCTATGATCTGCGCTATGAAAGCGACAGGATGCGCGACGCGAATTTCGAGCATGTCTTCCGTATTCGGGAAACGGCGACACCGGAGGAAAATGCTGTATCACTGGCGGCGTTCTTGTCCGTTGCGCCCGATGTCGCACGTGATTTGGCGGCGACAGAACATCTTTATTCCGACTGAGGGGAACCATGGCCTATTCGTATGACAATCAGAATATTTTTGCCCGCATTCTGCGCGGCGAAATCCCCAATAACACCGTGCTGGAAACCGAGCATTCGCTGGCCTTTCATGATATCGCCCCGCAAGCGCCGGTGCATGTGCTGGTGATACCCAAGGGGCCCTATGTGACCTATGATCATTTCGCGGCCGAAGCGAGCGCGGAAGAAATCGTCGATTTCACCCAGACAGTTGGCCTTGTCTGCGCGCAGATGGAGGTGACGCCGGGCGCAGGTGACGCCGGCTACAGAATGATCGCGAATTCCGGATCGAATGGCGTTCAGGACGTTCCGCATCTGCACATCCACATACTGGGCGGCAGGATGCTGGGGCGTATGCTGTCGCGCAACGGGTGACCTGCGCGCGACCGGATCAGTCGGCCTTTTCCCTGATCAGATACAGTCAGATCAGGGGAAAGGCAGTCTTTCTGCTCGGATAAATCCGATCAGGTATCATCATCCTTGCCGGCAACATCGGCGATTTCGTCAAGCGAAACGTCATCGTCGTCGTCATCTTCCAGCAGATCATCGTCGAGATCATCATCTGTATCATCATCATCGACAACCACCACATCATCCAGATCGTCTTCGACGACTGCCGGTTTTTTGGATACGGTTTTTTCGGCGACCATCGTGCGGCCGCGGCTGACGACAAGGCTTTCGGCGGTGCAGCTATGGCCGCATTCCGGGCAGGTCATCGGGTCACGCTTGAGGTCATAAAACCTGCTGGCGCATTTTGGGCAGAGACGCTTAACGCCCCATTCATCTTTGGGCATGGAAAAACTCCTTCCAGTGCTCGTGCTATTCGAGGATCGACGCCAACTGCCACAAGTGGGCTTGGGTGTCAAAGGCTTTTGGCCTGTTCGTGCCCTGCCAATTGCTTTGTGCTTTTCGAAGGCCCCGGAATGGGTATTCTGTCCGAACCCAGAGAGGCAAGAATGACACTGAAAACGCTGCCCGGCGAACCCCCGGTCGAGATTACCTTGCGTCGGACGGCGCGGGCGCGGCGATTTTCGCTGCGCGTCTCACAGCTTGATGGACGGGTAACACTTTCGATGCCAGCGCGCGCGCGGGAGGCCGAGGCACTGGCCTTTGCCCATGACAAGGCGGCGTGGATCCGCCAGATGCTGGCCGGAACACCCCAGCGGCAGACTGTTGCCCCCGGCCAAACGGTCCTGTTCGAAGGGCGCCAGCTGATGGTGGCATTTGCCAAGGTGCGCGCCGTTCGCGTCGAAAGCGATCACCTCCTGGTTCCGGGTGACATCACCCGCGCTGGCGCACGTGTGCAGGCATTCATGAAACTGGCGGCACGGCAAAGGCTGCAATCGGCGTCAGAGTATTATTCAGCCAAGCTCAACCGCCCGTTCAGGCGCATTACATTGCGCGATACCCGGTCGCGCTGGGGGTCATGCACGGCTGACGGAAACCTGATGTATTCCTGGCGGCTGATCATGGCGCCTCCCGCCGTTCTTGATTATGTGGCCGCCCATGAGGTCGCGCATCTGGCCGAAATGAACCATTCGCCAGCCTTTTGGGCAACCGTTGCCCGTCTCATGCCTGACTTCAAGGCCCACCGCCATTGGCTGCGCAGCCATGGCGCGGCGCTGCACAAGGTCGATTTTGGCGGCTGATACAAAATCCGGCGATACCAATTTTGGCGGTTATTGACGGCGCAGTACAAGATGTGATCACATTCCGGCATGAAGACACATCCCCGCCCGACAGACACCGGAATAGCCGAACATGACCGGCTTTACCGGTCTTTGCGGGTTCAGATCATGCACGGTGAATTGGCGCCTGGGCAGGCGCTGACGTTGCGGGGGCTGGCCAAGGCCTATGGTGTGTCGATGACGCCCGCACGCGAAGCCCTGCGTCGTCTGGTGGCGGAAGGGGCGCTGATGCTGTCCTCATCGGGGCGTGTGTCGACGCCGGAACTGAACAACGACCGGATCGAGGAACTGGCCGCCCTGCGCGCCCTTATCGAGACGGAGCTGGCAAGCCGTGCCCTGCCGCGCGCCCATATTGCCCTGATCGACCGGTTGCAGGCAATCAACATGGCCAATTCCGAGGCTGCGGCAAAACAAGATGCCGTGGCCTATATCCGCACCAATCTGGAGTTTCACCGCACGCTCTATTTGCGGGCTCAGGCGCCAGCGATGCTGGCCGTGGTTGAAACCGTCTGGCTGCAGTTGGGTCCGACCATGCGCGCGCTTTATGCGCGCGTGCGCCGGTCCGCCCCGCCTCAGCATCACCGGATGATCATCGCGGCACTCAAGGCGGGGGACGAACCGGCATTGCGTCTGGCTGTGCGGACGGATGTCACACAAGGTTTGCGGC
>JAOUMG010000160.1 GCA_029881635.1 Paracoccaceae bacterium
ACACCTGCCCAACAGGATGCGGTTCCTACTTTCGGGTAAACTCCGCCAGAACCTCTGCCGCGGCGGGTCCCGGTGCTGCACGGCCCTCGGCAACAGCGGCACCCAACGCGTCCATCCGTGTCCGCAAGTGCGGATCGGCGGCCAGTTGCTCTATCAGCCCCTGCTTTACCTGCTCTTCGAACCAATGGCGTGCCTGTTCGGCCCGTCTGCGACCAAAATGCCCGGCTTCGCGGCGCCATGCAGCCAGTGCCTGCATGTCTTTCCAGGCTTCTTCCAACCCATCGCCCTGCAACGCCGATACGGTCAATGCCTTTGGGAATCCCTCCGGGTCCTGCACCCGCTTGCGCAGCAGACGCAGCGCACCTGCATAATCAGCGCAGGTGCGTATGGCAGCCGGCTTCAGCGCGCCATCCGCCTTGTTGATCAGGATCAGATCGGCCATTTCCATGATGCCGCGCTTGACACCCTGCAACTCGTCGCCACCGGCCGGGGCCAGCAGCAAAACGAACAGGTCAGTCATTTCCGCCACCAGCGTTTCCGACTGGCCTACACCCACGGTCTCGATCAGCACCACATCGAAACCTGCAGCCTCGCAAAGCGCGATGGCCTCGCGGGTGCGCCGGGCAACGCCGCCCAGATGGGTCTGGCTGGGAGACGGGCGAATGAAGGCCCGTGGGTCGCGGGCCAATCGTTCCATCCGGGTCTTGTCGCCCAGAATCGATCCTCCCGACCGCGCGGAAGAAGGATCAACCGCCAGAACCGCCACGCGCAACCCCTGCCCCGTCAGCATGAGCCCAAACGCCTCGATAAAGCTCGATTTCCCCACGCCCGGTGTACCCGACAGACCGATACGCAGCGCCTCCGGCCCCCGGTCTGACGCCAGAGCCGCCAGCAGCCGCCCTGCGCTTTCACGGTGGTCCGACCGCCCGCTTTCAACCAGCGTTATGGCGCGGGCCAGCGCCCGTCGGTCTCCTTGCCGCAATCGGCCTGCTAGTTCGGTGACATCCATGTTACGAAACCGGCAACCTTTCGCTGAGCCAACGGCCATGTGAATTGACCTTGTGACCTTTTTCTTGCCTCTTCAATCGCATGCATGTCCAGAGCAATGGACAGAAAAACATGAGTGAGCAGCCAGATGATGATTTCCCGCCGCGGATTTGCCGCGCTTGCCTTCGGCATCTTGTTCGGAACAGTCCCCGCATCCGCCGACCAGATCGACAGCGCTGTCTTTGACCTGACGCTCAAGGGCATTCACGCCGGATCGTTGTCGATCAGCGGCGCGATCGACGGATCAAGCTATTCTGCCTCCGGCGTTCTGAAAAGCGGCGGCCTCGTCGCGTTGGTGCGCAAGGTTCGTTATGACGCCCGTGCCAACGGAACCTTCCGGGATGGCCGGTTCACGCCCCACCGTTACCAGGAAGATGCCAACACCGGCAAACGCCAGTCCCAATCGGTAATGGAATACAAGAACGGCACCCCCCAGGTCAAAGCCTATAACCCGCCCCGCCCCGCCTATGAGACAGATGTCGATCCCGCCACCCAAGGCGGCACTGTCGATCCGCTGACAGCTCTTTACGCCGCGTTGCGGGATATCCCTGCAGCCGAAGCCTGCACGTTGAAGGTGTTCATGTTCGATGGGCGGCGGCGCAGCCAAGTCTATCTTAAGCCATACAAAACAGACGGCGATACGGTCACCTGCCTGGGCGAATACCGTCGGCTTGCCGGCTTTGCCGCCCACGAAATGGAAGAAAAGCAACGATTTCCATTTCGCATGATCTACCGGCGGGCTGAAAACGGAATGCTGCGCACAGAAGAGATCGTCATGGACACGCTCTATGGCAAAGGCCGCCTGAAACGGCGATAACGCCGATGTGAGCAGGTCCTTACCGATAGAAGACGCGCTACCTGCGCTGATCGCAGCCCTCTCGGGCGGCGCCGGGCGGGCTGTGCTGCAGGCACCCCCCGGCGCGGGCAAGACCACCCGTGTGCCCCTCGCATTGCTCGAAGCGGGCGGCACGGCCGGTCGCATCGTCATGCTTGAACCGCGCCGCCTTGCTGCGCGCGCCGCAGCCGAGCGCATGGCCGAAACCTTGGGCGAACCAGTCGGGCAAACCGTCGGCTACCGGATGCGCGGTGAGGCCAAGACTTCAAAGGTCACGCAGATCGAGGTTGTGACCGAAGGCATCCTGACGCGAATGTTGCAATCCGACCCCGAATTGCCCGGTGTTGGAATGGTGATCTTCGATGAATTCCACGAACGCTCGCTCAATGCCGATTTCGGGCTCGCCCTGACATGGGAGGTGCGCCAGGCCCTCCGCCCCGATCTGAAAATTCTGGTCATGTCGGCGACCCTGGATGCAGCACCCGTGGCCGCCATGCTCGACGACGCCCCCGTGATCACGTCCGAGGGCCGCGCCTTTCCGGTTGAAACCCGCTGGTTACCGCGTAGCCCCGATGCCAGTCTGCGGTATGAGGCTGCGGTGGCGGGCCTCGTGGCACAAGCTGCCGAGGAAACCGAAGGCGGCATTCTCGTGTTCCTGCCCGGCGAAGGCGAAATAAGGCGCGTCCAATCGCTCCTGTCCGGTCGCTTGCCTGCCGACTGTGTCCTGCGTCCGCTTTTTGGGGCCATGGAGTTTTCTGCCCAGCGCGCCGCCATCGCCCCTGTATCCTCAGGCCGCAAAGTCGTGCTGGCCACTGCCATCGCCGAAACATCTCTGACCATTGAAGATATCCGGGTCGTCGTCGATGCCGGTCGGGCACGGCGCGCACGGTTCGACCCGGCCAGCGGAATGACGCGCCTGGTTACCGAACGTGTGACCAAGGCCGAGGCAGAACAACGCCGGGGGCGCGCTGGCAGGGTGGCCAAGGGACGATGCTACCGGATGTGGACCAAAGGCGAAGAAGGCGGGATGGCCGCCTTCCCTCCGCCTGAAATCGCAGCTGCCGACCTGACGAACCTTGCGCTTGAACTCGCGCTCTGGGGCAGTGACGGCAGCGATCTGGCTTTCCTGACGCCCCCGCCGCCCCCAGCGCTGGCCGAGGCGCGCGCGCTATTGGCGCAGCTCGGCGCGCTCGATCACAATCACCGTATCACCGACCACGGCAAGGCGCTGGCGGCCCTGCCCCTGCATCCGAGACTGGGGCATATGCTGATGACTGCGGGGCCGGATGCCGCTCTGCTGGCCGCCCTGCTTGCCGACCGCGATCCGCTCAGAGGCGCCACCGCGGACCTGACGCTCCGGCTCGAGGCACTCCGCGATCCCAAAAGGTTCGAAGCCAGCCATGCTTTGCCGATCCACCGCGGCACGATTGAACGCATCAGAACCGAGGCACGGCGATTGGACCGCGTTGCGAGCCCGGTCCGCGAAGGCTACAGCCCCGCAGAAATGGCGGCACTGGCCTATCCCGACCGCATCGGACTGCGGCGCAAGGAAGGCGATGCGCGATACATTCTGTCGGGTGGCAAGGGCGCCGTTATGGCAGAAACCGATCCGCTGGCGCGGTCCCGGCTGATCATCGCTACGGATCTTGACGGCGACACCCGCGAAGCCAGAGTGCGGCAGGCCATCGCCATTTCCGAGGCCTCCGTCCGCCGCCTCTTTGGCGACCAGATCCTCTGGCGCGACACCTGTGAATGGTCACGGCGCGAAGGCCGGGTGATCGCCCGCCAACAGGAATGTCTCGGCGCCCTTATCCTCGCTGACCGGATCTGGAATGACGCGCCCGCCGAACTGATCGCCCAGGCCGCGATTGAGGGCTTGCGCCAGATCGGATTACCCTTCACCCCAGCCGCCCGCCGGTTTCGCGCCCGCGTCGAATTGCTGCGCCGTCAGGGCGCCAATCTGCCCGATTTCAGCGACGACGGGATATTGGCAAACGCGGACCCCTGGCTGTTGCCTGCCCTTGCCGGGAAACGCACCGAAACCGACCTGCGGTCGCTTGACCTGACTGAAGCGCTGCGCAATGCCCTTGGCTGGGAAGCGTTGCAAATGGTGGACAGGCTTGCCCCAGCGCATTTCGAAACACCCTTGGGTAACAAGGTACCCATCGACTACGATGGCGACCATCCCGGTATCGAACTCAGGCTGCAGGAAATGTTTGGTGTCACCCAGCATCCGACCGTTGGCCCCAAACGCCTGCCACTCAGAATTACGCTTCTGTCACCTGCCAGGCGCCCTATTCAGGTCACGCTGGATATGCCGGGTTTCTGGGCCAGTTCCTACAGTGACGTGCGCAAGGATATGCGCGGTCAATATCCCAAACACCCCTGGCCCGAAGACCCGACCATCGCCGAACCCACCCTGCGCGCCAAGCCGCGCCAAAGTTAGGACGGCCATTCATACCCAGAATTTGGGTGGTGGCCGCTGTGGGAGTCGAACCCACACGCCCAAAGGGCAACGGATTTTAAGTCCGGTCTGTCTACCGGTTCCAGCAAGCGGCCACACCGGAAGGTCTATAGTAGCCCCGCCACCCGGCGTCAAAGCCCAGTTTCCTTCACCGTCTCCATCGCCACATAGGTTGAGGTTGATGCCACATGCGGCAAGGTCGAAATGCGTTCGGCCATGACCCTGCGGTATTCGGTGATATCGCTGGTCCGAACTTTCAGAAGATAGTCGAACCCCCCTGCGATCATGTGACACTCCTCAATCTCAGGTGTCGCCCTGGCGGCTTTGTTGAAGGCCTGAAGTGCGGCCTCACGCGTGTCCGATAGCCGCGCCTCGACAAAGGCAATATGCGATTTGCCCATCTGCACCGGATCAAGCACCGCACGATACCCTGAAATCACGCCGCTATCCTCCAGCCGTTTGACGCGCGCCTGCGTCGGCGTTTTGGTCAACCCGATCCTGCGGGCTAACTCCGTGACAGGCATCCGCCCGTCGCCAGCCAGTTCCCGCAGAATCGCTGTGTCATAACGGTCAAGGTCGGGTAGTGCATTTAGCATAATAATACTCACTAATTTGGTTCTTTTTCCTTCATGATTTGGTATTTCAGGAAAACAGCCTGTGCATCAACCTATAATATAGACCAAATCGCTTTACCTTTCTTCCAGATCGCGACGCATCGCAGGGGGCAACACATGAACACGCATTGGCAATCCATTCTGAAAGGATCACTGGCACCCGAGGCGCCTCTCTTACAGCGCCTGATTGCCGATGCTGGTCTTGACCAAACCGCACGCGACCGCATTGTCGCCAAGGGCGCTGGCCTCGTCCGCCAGATCCGCGCCGATGCCCGCCCCGGTCTGATGGAGGTGTTCTTGGCCGAATACGGTCTTTCGACCGAAGAAGGCATTTCGCTCATGTGTCTGGCCGAGGCGCTGCTGCGCGTTCCCGATGCCGACACGATGGACGCGCTGATCGAGGACAAGATTGCCCCTTCGGACTGGGGTCGCCACCTCGGGCATTCCGCCTCATCGCTGGTCAATGCTTCTACCTGGGCGCTGATGCTGACCGGCAAGGTGCTTGATGAAAAGGAACCCGGCATCGTCGGGCATCTGCGCGGGGCAGTCAAACGACTGGGCGAACCCGTGATCCGCCGCGCTGTCCGTCAGGCGATGAAGGAAATGGGCCGCCAGTTTGTCTTGGGCGAAACCATCAATGCCGCGATGGAACGGGCCTCAAAGATGGAGGCTCAGGGTTATTCATATTCCTACGACATGCTGGGCGAGGCCGCCA
>JAOUMG010000161.1 GCA_029881635.1 Paracoccaceae bacterium
TCGACATCGGCAACGATGATCGCATCGACCGCCGCATTGAGAAGCGTATCGAGCAAGACCGAACTGTCTGTACTGCGCGCCATGACCGGATTGCTTTCTTCTTGGCCCGGTCCCAGCTTGTCCGCCAGGGTGCTGAACGTCAATCCTGAGAACCGCCCTACCGGAACTGTCGCCCGGCTGTGCCCGTCGAGTGGACCTGACCAAGGTCGTGCAGAACGGCGAGGTAGGCCATGAGGTCAGCAAGCGTGATGACACCCTGAAACCGTCCGCCCTCGGCAACCAGAAATTTGCGCCGCCCGCCCGATGCCATGCGCGTCATCAGCGCATCCGTCGCAAAATCCGGCGTGATCGTATTCGTGGGGTCACTGCCAACGTAGATATCGGCGATATGGGTGTCGGACCAGTTATCCCGGTCGATCTTCTGCAACAATGCGGCATCGACATAACCCAGAAGATGCTCGCCCTCGGTCACTGGCACGAAGCTGACCGAATGGCGCAGCATGATCCGGTCGATTACATCGGCAAGCGTGTCGTCGGGCGACGCGGTATGGATGCTCCGGCTCATCATTGACGCGACAGTCTTGTCCCTGAGCGCTGTCTTGATCGTCAGTTGCTGATAGGTCCCGCGCGCGGCCGACAGCAGGAAAAGACCGATCAGCGCCTGCCAGAAACCTCCGATGATCGCCCCGGAGAAGAGTGAGACAAAACCGAAGGCGATCAGCGCATAGGCCAGGATTGCCGAAGCGACCGTCGCGCGGCGCGTCGCCTGGATGAGGTCGCCCGACCAGTACCAGAGAGCCGCCCGCAAGACCCGCCCGCCATCAAGTGGGAAGGCCGGAAGAAGGTTGAAGAGAGCGAGGACGAGATTGATGAATGTGAGGTATTCCAGAACTGCCTGCAGTGGTTCGGAAATTCCGGAGGCTTCTGACAGGATGAGGAACAGATAGGCGACCCCTGCCAGCGCTACGGACATCGCAGGACCCGCAACCGCGATCCAGAACTCCGACCGGGGATCGACCGGTTCCTCGTCCAGTTCGGCGACCCCGCCGAAAATGAACAATGTGATCCCGCCAATGCCCAGCCCGAACCGGCGCGCCACCAGCGAATGCGCCAGTTCATGCAGGATCAGACCGGCAAAGAGCGCGACCATCGCGATGATGGCAAGGACAAGATAGTCACCCGGCCTCAGCCCGGGCACCTGCGCCGGAAAGTAGCCGGACATCAGTGACCAGACGACCAGAAAGGCGATGAACAGCCAACTGGCATCGACCTTGACCTGAAAGCCGAAGATCTCGATCAACCGAACCGTACGCGAAAACATCCGACTGCCTCCAACCCCGGGTAGTCACAAGTCTAGCCCGCTGCATTGGCCACAGGCTGATCCTGATCATTCCAAGGCAGGTTTTCTGGGATTTGTCGGCCACAATGACGGTGGTTCTTGTTGAATACTCTACATGGTGGCATCTTCCCGAGCTGGCCTCCGATGTGGTCATGATGAGTTGATCTGGCATCACTACGATAAAACGTTGATCAAGGCGTTATTGTCTGGTTCAGCACGCAGGCACTTGGAGGATCGGACCCAAGGGTAGCGAATTGTTCCGGCACGCAACTGGTTTTTAAAGAGTTATCAAGGTGGGTTGATCGGATCGACCGAAGATCCTATGCCACCGGCTGAGATATCCTGACCTCAATTAAGGCCTGCCCGCATGACCCCGGATGATATTGGAGCGCTGTTTACCCGGTCTTCGGGGGAATATGCCTTTGCCCGCTGGGGACGACCGATTGTGCCAGTGGTCTTTGGCGTCGACGAGGCGACACTGGCGATCATCAAGGGCGCGGTCGAGGCTGTGGTGGCACTGGCGGGCCATTCGATGGCTGAAACCGATCCGGAGTTGGGCGCAAACCTGATGGTTTTTTTCTGCCGCGATTGGGCTGAGTTGCTGGAGGTTCCCAACCTCGACCGGCTGGTTGACGGTTTGGCGCCGCTGGTGGCCCGGCTTGAAGCCGATGGCGCCAACCAGTACCGAATTTTCCGATTTGACAGCACGGGCGCCATTCGTGCCTGTTTCAGTTTTCTTCGCATGGATGCCGCCCTGTCTGAAACGCCGGCGGATATTCTGGCGTTATCGCTGGCGGCGCAGGCGATCGTGCTTTGGTCGGACCGCGCCTTTGCCGAGCGATCGCCGATGGCGAGGATTGGCGAGACTGTGGTTCTGCATCCCGATATTGGCGCGGTTATCCGGGCAGCCTATGATCCGATGATGCCTGCGGTGGCATCTGACCCCAGCCACGCATTGCGGCTGTTGGCCCGCATGGCCGTTGCCTCATGACGCGCCGCGTTGGTGATATCATCGAGGTTAACGACAAGATGCAGGCCGGGTATCGCTACCAGCTTGAAGCCCCGATTGGGGGTAATTTCGCTGACGATTTTCGCCCCCACCACAGCCCGGCTGAAATGCTGGCGATGGGCGTGTTCGAAGGGAAGTATTGTAACGACTGTCGTGCGGAATTTCCCGAAGACTGGTTTTTAGACGCCAAGCTGAGCGATATTCCGGATGAAAAGCTGAATTACTTCGGGCTGAAAAGCCGCCAGCCCCTGTCCGTCTGGCGCGACAAGGGCTGGATTTACGGACCGGACCCGCGCGGTTGGTTCCAATGGTACTGCCGATACTATCTGGGTCGCCGCCTGCCAGAGATCGACCGGATCCAGATCGGGCGCTGGAAGGGATTTGCCCGCCATGCCGGGCAAATCAGGGCCAACTGCCATACAGGCGACGTGTTTTGCAGGCCAAGACAGCGCCAGGCGCTGTTGCAATGGGCCTATGATCCGATGATCTGACGGCACAGCGGGGTGAACCCTGCCACGCTTGGCGTGTTGCAGCGGCCGAAGCGATTTAGCCGGTCACCTGTACCTTGCCGACCAGCTTGGCGCCTTTTTCCGACGACAGGCTTTGTGCCACGACGTCCGATTTCACATTGGCGGTTTTTTCCAGCGACAGTTCGGCGCATTTGATCTGGCCGGATTGCTTGCCCTGCACATTGACCGATTCTGCGTCTATACCGCCCTTGACCTCGCCGCTTAGCTGGATGTCGACGGTCTTGGCGGTGATATCGCCTGTCACACGGCCTTTTACAGCCACGTCACCGGATGCAGATGTGATACTGCCCGTGACGGTGAGATCTTCTTCGATAACTGTGCGCGACATGTAGGCTCCTGCTTGGTAGTGCTGGTTTTGGCGGGTGATAACCGGCAACAGACCCCATGGCTACAGAAGAAGCGGCTTTCTGCCAAGAGCTTTGGGCAAGAATGGGCAAAGCCGCGCCGCTTGCCTGTAGCGGCAAGCCTGCGGTAGGGGAGATTGATCCAGCATTTATTCCGGACACCGTGTCATGCCCCACAGGTTCAGTTTGCGCGTTTATTATGAGGATACCGACCTGGCAGGTATCGTCTATTATGCCAACTATCTGAAGTTCATCGAAAGGGGCCGCAGCGAATGGGTGCGCGAACTGGGAATTGATCAGGCACGGCTGAAGACGGAACACGGGATTGTTTTTGCCGTGCGGCGGGTCGAGGCGGATTTTCTGCGGCCGGCAAAGTTTGATGATGAATTGCAGGTTCTGACAGAGTTGAAGGTTCTCACCGGGGCGCGAATAGTTCTGGATCAGGCAGTCATGCGGCGGGGTGAACGCCTGTTTGCCGCAGAGGTGACCCTGATTTGTCTGACGGATGGCGGCGCGCCGGCCCGGTTACCCCTTGAAGTGCGTTCACGGCTGGTTCCGTCGGTCCATTGACAATGGCCAAACTGCTGGGGGCGCGGCAATTCGCGCAGCCCAGCGGATTTGGTGGTAATTGGCTTAAAACCTCTGTAGAATCACCCGCAAATCAGAGCCGCATGTAACGCGGCCCAACCGGCGAGCAGAGTTTTATGGAAACCCAGACCCTTGCGATGGCGCAGGAGATCGATTTCTCCTTGCTTGCGCTTTTTGCGCGCGCTTCTTTTGTTGTGCAATTGGTGATGATCATGCTGACGGTGGCCAGTTTCTGGTCCTGGACGATCATCGTGCAGAAATTCATTTCCTACCGAAAGGCGCGGTCAGAGGCGTCGGTGTTTGACCGGGCGTTTTGGTCGGGCGAGCCGCTGGACGAGCTTTATGAAAAGATCGGCAGCCAGCCGGAAGGCGCATCGGAGAAAATCTTTGCCTCGGGCATGACCGAATGGCGGCGTAGCCACCGTGAAGGTGGCGAGCTGATTGCTGGGGCGCAGGCCCGTATCGACCGGTCGATGGATGTGGCCATTGCCAAGGAGATCGAGCGGTTGTCAGGCGGTTTGCCATTCCTGGCGACAGTTGGGTCGACGGCGCCTTTCATCGGGCTTTTCGGCACGGTCTGGGGGATCAAGACGGCGTTTGAACAGATCGCGATTTCGCAAAACACCTCGCTAGCCGTTGTGGCGCCGGGGATCGCCGAGGCGCTGGTGGCAACAGCACTGGGCTTGCTCGCGGCAATTCCGGCGGTGATTTTCTATAACAAGCTGTCGACCGATAGTGACCGGATCATCGCGGGATACGAGGCCTTTGCCGACGAATTCGCCACGATCCTGTCGCGCCAGCTGGACGCCTAGATGATGGGTGCTGGGGTCATGAAACCGGGCGGCGGCAGGCGGCGACGCGGGTCGCGCGGCAAGGCTGCCGTGATGAGCGAGATCAACGTCACGCCATTCGTTGACGTGATGCTGGTGCTCTTGATCATCTTCATGGTGGCCGCGCCGCTTTTGACTGTTGGCGTGCCTCTGGAATTGCCGAAAACCGCCGCGCAGGCGGTGCCGAGCCAGCAGGAGGAACCGTTGACGATTTCGGTGCAGGCCGATGGTACAGTGTCGTTGCAAAACACCCCGGTGCCAGAGGGGGAGCTGATCGGCAAGCTGACCGCGATCGCGGCTGAACGAACAGATGACAAGCTGTTCCTGCGCGCCGATGGGTCTATTCCATATGAACGGGTGGTACAGGTGATGGGTGCGCTCAATTCCGGCGGATTCAGCAATATCGTGCTGGTCACTGACGCGGGCGGGCCGTCGTTTGGCGGCGCGGGCGGTCAATCGGGAACGGGGAACTAGGGCGCATGCCCATGGACCGGTCCCAGCGTATTGGCATGATCGTATCGGGGGTGGCGCATATCGGCGCAATCCTCTGGCTGATCATTGGCGGTATCTTCTTTTCGCATGATCTGCCGCCGCCGGTGGCAACGTCGGAGGTGTCGCTGATGTCATCGGCGGAATTCGCGGCCCTGCAGGCACGCGCGCCTACTGCCCCTACGGAGACGCCCGAACAGCCGACTCTGCCGGCAACCGCTGAGGTCATACCCGATGCGCCATCGGTGGAACCTGCCCCGGAGGCCGCGGCACCGCCGGTGCCAGAGGCAGAGCCAGAGCCGGACGCCGCCCCGGATGTGACGGAACTGACGCCACCTGCAACCGAAGTGACCGATGCGCCGCCGTCCCCAACGGTTGAACCTGTCGAAGTGCCATCCGACGTGGTGCTTGAAACGATCAGGCCAAAGCCCGCCCCGCGTGAGGCCCCTCGCGTAGCGCCGGTGCCCACCGAGGCGCCCGAACCTGATGCGGCGCCGTCAGAGGTGGTAGTGTCGGAAACCACG
>JAOUMG010000278.1 GCA_029881635.1 Paracoccaceae bacterium
GTCGGTCGCATATTCCGTGGCGGCCTGGCAGGCGGCTTCGGCGACACCGACACCTTCCATTGCAACCCCCAGCCTTGCGTTGTTCATCATGGTGAACATCGTGGCCATGCCCTTGTTTTCCTCGCCGATCAGCCAGCCAGTGGCGCCTTCGAATGACATTACGCAAGTGGGCGAGCCATGCAGACCCATCTTATGTTCCAGACTGATGACCTTTAGGTTGTTGGCAATGCCCGCCTCGCCCTGATCGTCGGGCAGAAACTTCGGCACCAGAAACAGGCTTATCCCCTTGGTGCCCGACGCCGCCCCGGGCAGACGCGCGAGCACCAGATGGCAGATATTGCTGTTTACGTCGCTGTCGCCCCAGCTGATAAAGATTTTCTGGCCCGTGACGGCATAGGTGCCATCGCCCTTTGGCTCGGCGCGCGTCGTCAGTGCGCCGACGTCACTGCCCGCCTGCGGTTCGGTCAGGTTCATAGTACCGGACCAATCGCCTGAGATGAGTTTGGGAAGATACAATGCGCGAATGTCAGCGCTTGCGTGGTGTTCCAGCGCCTCTATCTGGCCTTGGGTCAAAAGCGGGTTGAGCTGCAAGGCAAGGCAGGCGCCTGACATCATTTCATTGATCGCCATGTTGAGCGTCTGGGGCAGACCCATACCGCCATATTCCGGTGGGGCTGCAACAGCGACCCAGCCACCATCAGCAATGGCACGGTAGGCCTCCGCAAATCCGGGTGAGGCGCGTACAACACCGTTTTCCAGTCGTGCAGGGTGCAAATCACCCGCGCGCTGAACAGGCGCCATGACCTCATCGCACAGTTTTGCAGCTTCGGTCAGCACAGCCTGAGCCAGATCGGGGGTGGCTTCGGCAAAGCGGTCGGTTGCCGTTACCGGCGCAAGCGGGACAACCTTGTCGAGGATAAAACGGATATCGTCGATCGGGGCACGAAAAGGCATGGAACTCTCCCGCTAAGCCATGCCTTGGCAAGCATTGCCGCGGCACGTATGTCTCGTCTGATTAGGACATGATCGCTGCCAAGTCGCCATGCCACAACTCAAACGCTGCGTCACAAAACGCATATACCGGTGAAAGCTTGACCCAAACCCTGGCCTCTACCTCCAAAGGGATCGCAACTGCGGCCAGTATTCTGGCCAAGGGAGAGTTGGTCGCTTTCCCGACTGAAACGGTCTACGGGCTGGGTGGGGATGCGCGGTCGGATATTGCCGTGGCGAGGATTTTTGAGGCCAAGGCGCGACCGCACTTCAATCCTTTGATCGTTCACGTTCCCGACCTGAATGCCGCACACGAAATCGCTGTCTTGGACGAAGTGGCGGAACGAGTGGCTTCCGCATTCTGGCCAGGCCCCCTGACGCTGGTGTTGCCGCTTCGGCAGGACGCCGGATTGTCAGCCCTTGTTACCGCCGATTTGCCCAGTGTTGCGATCCGGATACCTGAACATCCTGTCGCACAGGCCCTGTTGCGGGCTTTTGGCGGACCGGTTGCTGCGCCCTCCGCCAATCCTTCGGGTAAAGTCAGCCCGACCCGGCCGGAGCACGTATTGGCGGGTCTGTCGGGCCGCATCGCTGCCATCGTCGATGGCGGGCCCTGCGCGGTTGGGGTCGAATCGACGATATTGGGCCTGACGGGTGAACCGGTGCTTCTGCGCCCCGGCGGCATCCCGGCCGAGGCACTGGAGGCATGTTTAGGTTGCGTCCTTGGAAATGGCGGAAACGCGCAAAAGCCAAGCGCACCTGGGCAACTTGCCTCTCACTATGCACCGGGCGCGACCGTGCGGCTGAATGTGCTTGTTCCGGAGGAAGGTGAATTCTGGCTGGGTTTTGGGCCAGAGGCTGAGGCGGCCGATCTGAACCTGTCGCCAGCGGGCGATCTGGTGGAAGCGGCGGCAAACCTGTTTCACTATCTGCGCAGGGCTGACAGCCGCAGCGGCACTACCATCGCCGTGTCGCCGATTCCTGAGAGGGGGTTGGGACGTGCGATAAATGACCGCCTGCGCCGTGCAGCTGCGCCACGGCCGGAATAGCGAACAAGGTCATTGCCCCCAAATTCAAGCAATCCAGCGGAGCGCGCCAAAGCGCGCATTTCATTTGCCTCGTGTCTTTCGCCTTCGCGAAAACACTCAGGTGGGCGGCGCATCGAACGCTGGTCCTATGCCCGCCCTGCAACGGTAGACAGTGTCAGCGGATTGATACCCAGTGTTTTCAGGGCACCCTCCCATTTTCCGGCGTTCTTGTCGGAAAAAACCAGCTCTGGTGAGGCCTCACAGGTCAACCACCCGTTCTGCAGAATCTCGCCTTCCAGCTGCCCCGGCCCCCAGCCGGCATAGCCAAGCGCCAGCAACGACGCTTGCGGCCCCTTTCCATTTGCCAATGCTTCCAGAATATCAAGCGTCGCAGTCATGCCGAATCTGTCATCGACCTTCAGAGTCGCGCCTTCGCCGCTGTAATCAGTCGAATGCAGCACAAAGCCGCGTGAATGTTCGACCGGGCCACCGAAATGAACGTGGATTGCCCTGGTGGTGTCTGATTGCGCAATGCCAAGTTGCTTTAGCAGCCTGTCAAACGACAGGTCCGACGCCGGTTTGTTGATGATCAATCCCATCGCGCCTTCTTCCGAATGTGCGCAAATGAAAACCACACTGCGGCTGAAACGGGTATCGCCCATGCCGGGCATTGCGATCAAAAGCTTGCCGCTCAGGTTCATGCTGCTGCCTCCCGGTGCAATGATTGCGCTCTGGCAATCCGTACGCAAGGGTGTGAAGAGGTAAAACTCTTCGTGAAAGCAGTGGAAATAACTTCCATTCGGCAACGACCCGCTTAGTTTCAACTATATGATGAAGAAAATAACCGCACGATTCCCAATTATCGCCACGCTCGCCTGTCTGGCGGCGCAGGTTTCGCATGCTCAAGACATTCCTGACAATGTCCTGCGCGCCGAATTTCGCAGTGGCTGGCAGACCGACAGCGGCACTCAGATGGCAGCTTTGCACCTGACCCTTGCGCCCGGATGGAAGACCTATTGGCGCGCACCTGGTGAGTCTGGTATTCCGCCGCAGTTTGATTGGTCTGGTTCCGAAAACATTGCCAACGCCGCTTTCCATTGGCCGAAACCCGAGATTTTCGATCTGAACGGCCTGCGTACAATCGGATATGAAAACGAACTGGTCCTGCCGATAGAGCTCCACCCTATCAAGGCCGGGGCGCCGATGATTGCTATGGCGGAAGTTGAGTTGGGTGTTTGTGAAGAGGTCTGTATTCCGATGACCGTTGATATTTCACAGGCGCTGTCACCGACAACCAAGCAGGACCCGGTGATCCGGGCCGCGCTTTCTCAGGTACCGGAACCTGCGGCCAGCGCGGGTCTTTCGGCGGCGAAATGCAGCGTAGAACCCATTCGTGACGGGATGCGGCTAACATCCGATCTGACGTTACCCCGACTGGGACCGGCTGAATTTGTCGTGATCGAGCTTACCGATCAGGCGGTGTGGGTTTCAACGGCGCAAACATCCCGGTCCGGCGGCCTGCTCACCTCTGTCGCAGACCTGGTGCCACCAAATGCCCAGCCCTTTGCGCTTGATCGTTCAGACATCCGCATCACGGTTTTTGGAGGTGCAGGTCGAGTTCTCGACCTTCAGGGCTGTCCGGGGTGATGACGCGGGCGAATAACAACCCATCCGATTATCGCTGCGGCCAGAATTCCTGCTATGGCGCTGCTTACAAATACACCCAAGGACCGGGCAACTTCTTCTCCTGAGACCAGCGCCGGTCCCAAAGTCAATACAAACAGGACTGCCAGAGCCAGTGCCGCCAAGCCGACCACCCAGCGCAAAACCGGGGTGCGTATGGCACGCTGCAAGGCCGCCATCTGTCGGGCTACGTCATGTTGAACAGCCAGCAGTGCCGGAACCGCCATCAGTACCAGAAACATGCCAAACCCAAGCCCGTAGCACAGTGTGATCACAGTCGGTTTCAGGAACTCGGCCTGGCGCGAACCTTCATAGAGTAACGGGGCAAGGCCAAGGACAGTTGTCAGCGTCGTCAACAATACCGGGCGGAGCCTGTCGGCCACGGCATCGACAATCGCCGGGATGCGCCCGCGGGTATCGGCATATTCATCGACCGTGCTGATAAGGACGATCGCATCGTTGATGATGATACCCGACATTCCTATCATACCCACAACCGAGAACATTGACAGTGGCACACCCCAGACCCAATGGCCATGAATGGCCCCGATTAGACCCAATGGAATGACCAGCATCACGACCATCGGGCGTGTCCAGCTCGAAAATATCCATGCCAGCACCGCATATATCCCCGTCAGCGCTGCCATCAGACCGATAAGCGCGTCGTTTAGGAACGTGTCCTCCTGCTCGCTCAGGCCTGAAATCTTGTAGGTGATGCGGAAATCTTCGGCAATGCGGGGTAGGATTTCAC
>JAOUMG010000162.1 GCA_029881635.1 Paracoccaceae bacterium
TTCAGGTCGTCGAGTGTGAAACGCGACAGATCAAGCGCGTTCAGAAGTTCATTTTCAGCCATAAAGTCACGGCCATACATTGCCGAAAAAATTCTCACGCCAGCCTCATGCAGCACAGCGGGACGCCCAGCCATTTCTCCCAACCTGACCGTTAGCCCCAACCCGTAGGGCACGTCTTCGGTAACATAGCGGCTATCGGCAGTCGCGGGGCCTGTGCCGCCATTGCCTTGTGCGTGCATTTGCTGGTTCATTTCGGAAATTGAACCGACTGGGACATGAAATGACAAGTGGAAATGTTCAAAAATAGTGCGCACTTTCAGGCCGAGCACCTTTGCAATGGCCAGGCGTTCCTGGTCCAGCGCCTCCAGCAAACGGCCGATATTTGGCGTGACGTTTTGTCCCTGGCTCCAGATTTCCCCGCGTTCCATCCGGGTCATGTTGCCAAGCGCGATACCCATGTGATTTTGCGGGTTCAGGTTCGACAGTGATATTGCCAACAATCCATCGCGCAACTGAAACCGGTCACCGAACAGGCGTGTGCAAACGGCCAGACCTTCGTCGGTTGCCCCGACAGGGATCATGCAGGCATCCACCAGCTTGCGCAGCGTGTTCACCTGAATTTCGGTGCCGGATTTTCTTCTGCCCGTGACCACCGTAGTCCCCCATGCGGTGATCGGCGCAGAGATGCCACGTTCGGCCAGTCGTTGCATCAGGTACAAAGCCCCAAGTGAGGCATGCGATGAAATGATTATGTGCTGGCCATCGCGGATATGCGGAACCAGCGCGTTCATCACAGTCTTGTGGCCATAGCCGGGTACGGCAATCACCAGAACGTCGTTGTCTGCGCATAGTTCTTCTGCGTTGTACGCGATACGGGGTGCGAGCTGTCCTTCAATGGCACCTGACGAGACTAAAGGAGCCCCAGAGGAGAGAGAGGATGTTCCTTTTCCCGAAGGTGACCACAACATCGGATCATGCCCCATCTGGGACAAAAGCGCAGCCGTACCGAAGGCGATTGACCCGGCACCGGCTATGCCGGTTTTGACCGGGACGGTCATCGGTTTCTTCTTTCGCCGGTCACGCGTTCCATTCCCCCAGATTGCCAGTATTGCGCCAGATGGTTCGAATTCCCAACATTATCTTGGTGCAGGTCCAACAATGTGGCTGTTGATCGCTTTTCACGCACCTTACCCCTCATCGCGAACCGGGTCGCCCAGCACATGCATCAATCTGTTCGCCCAGCCAAAAAGAGAGGTCGACAATACGAGGTCCAGGACTTCGGCATCTGTCAGCCCGGCATCTGACAACGCCTCTAGATCGGATGGCCCGATCTGTGGCGGGCATTCCGAAAGCTTCAGCGAAAAGTCAAAAATAGCCTTGTCACGCGGCGCCAGATCGGCGTTTTTACCGGCAGCGAAGATCCGGTCCGTCACATCAGTGTTCTTTTCCAGCTGTGCGTGTCTGCTGGCATGAACAGCCGCGCAATAGATGCAACGATTGACGATCGAGGCGCCGATTGCGCCCAATTCCCGCTCGCTTCGGCTTAATCCACCCGGATCGTACATGATCGCGTTGAACAGCGGCGAACGCACCTTCAGCGTTTCGAAATCATGTGCCAAAACCAGCACGTAGTCCGAAACCTTGGTGTTGGACGGCGTGACCTGAAGTGCGTCCAGCTGGGCGTCAGTTGCCTCATCCAGTTTTACCGGAACAACGCGGGGTTGCCATTTGGGAACGGTTCGGGTGAAGGCGTGGACGATCTTGCTCATCGATCACTCCTGTTGAGCAATCGAAGTCCAGCCATCACGCGAACCTGATATGAGATGAAAGCATTCAATTCAGCCAGCCGAACGATATCGGCATCTGAGACGTTCGCGGCCTGAAGCGCAGCGATATCACCGGCTACAACACGGCCGGTCTGCTGTGCGACTTTGTCCATGAAAGCTATGACGGGTGCCAGATCGGGGGGGAAGGTGCCCGCCTCGGGATCGGCCAGGGCGACCATGTCACCGGCCCGTGCGCGATAGTGGTCAGAAAGAGCTGAATCACCGTTTAGCCAGGCAATCCTTGCGGCCAAAGCCGCACGAAGTTCATGCGACCATGCCCCTGCCTCTCTGGGCGCGAGCACAGCGGTTTCTGCGGCCTGGCTCATGTCGAATATCCCGGAGCGGGTTAGTGCAGCGGCCGCGACGGGGCTATCCGCAGCCACGCCCGCAACGCTCAGGGCAGTTGTATCAAACATACTCACGCGTCGATGTCCTCCGGTGTCAGTTCGGTGGGATCCCATTCATCGCCAAGAAGTTCGGGCGTGTCGTAATCCTGCATGGCCTTCCAATGCTGTTCGACATCTTCAACATAAAGCTTGGCAGCGATATCTCGGGCGAGCCATGCCGCCCCTTCCGATACACCGGGAATATCGCCGCTGACTTTGCCGATGCTGGCGGTAGCCCCGTAGTTGAAACAATAAATGTGCCCGAGCCAGGGTGCCTGCCCTGGAACTTTTTCCCGAAACGAGAAGTCAGGGTTCAGATAAGGAAATTGGCCAAGATCGCGCGACTGCTCGTCCTCGGGCGGTGTATAGACATCTTTCCACAAAAGTATGCTGCTTGCCGCTGCGCCAAATTCGCTACGCGACATCGGGTCAATGGTGAAGCCTGTGCCAAGGATCACGAAATCCGTCAGATAAGAGGTTCCATCGGCAAAGCCGACGCGAATGGCATCGCCTGCCACGCGGGTCGATGTGACCGCTTTTCCAAAATGGAAATATGCGTTGTCATGACGGCTGACCCGAAGGGTGGAGCCATGTGGCGGAGGTGTCTGGGTGGCAAACGAGTATTGCATGAAGCGCCATCGCCATTCATCCGACAGCGCCGCATATCCGCAAGTAAACCCGAAACTACCGATACCCATCATCTTGTTGATGGTGGGCATTGTCTTGCGCCGAACCAAATGGCGGACTTCGACGGCCCCATGCTCCAGTGCTTCTGCGGAATTGTCGACGGCTGATGCACCGGCCCCCACCACAGCCACACGTTTGCCTTTGAGCGCAGAAAAGTCGATGTCATCCGCGCTGTGCGCCCAAAGGTTTCTGGGAAGCTCATTCACGAATTCCGGGATGTTTGGTTCGCCCGTTCCGTCACGCCCCGTCGCAAAGACCAGTTTGCGGGTCAGAACTGTTTTTTCCGCAGCACCGGTCAGGTGCAGCCGCAGCAGATTGCCTTCGGGTTCCAAACGGTCGACCGATACTTCGTTTTCAACGGGTATGGACAGCGCTTTGCGATACCAGCGCAGGTAATCCATCCACATCGGGCGCGGGATCTTGTCCAGCTTTTCCCAGTTCGCCTGACCGAACTGAGCCCTGTACCATGCCTGAAAGGTCAACGCTCCGTGACCGAAAGCCGGTCCGGTGAGCTGTTTGGGCGAGCGCAATGTTTCCATGCGGGCATATGTCAGCCATGGGCCTTCCCTGCCCACCGGACTGCGGTCAAACACGCGGAGATTTCGGATCCCTGCGGTGACAAGGCCCAACCAGGCCACCATCCCGCACATACCGCCGCCAATGATGATCACATCGCTGACATCCCCCCGCTTTGGAACCCATTCCTTTCCCGGATAGAGAAGGAATTCCAGACCTTGGTGCAGTCGGGCTTCGAGAACAGAAAGGCCCTGATCATCGATGGACGCAAGATTGTCCTGAGGCATTAGTCAGTTCCTATCGAAGGGCAGTGCAAAAAAGGGTCATGCAACACATGGCTTGATCCAATTGGGATGAAGGGCGTCAATATGAAACACATGAACATGTTTGTTATCCGGCCCGACGGCATGACATTCTTTCAAATGCGGGTGGTCGGGCGCGAGTTCGGGGTGGCTGTGAGCCAACTCTGCAGTGTCCGAAGCTTTCCAGACACGTGTCGCCACAAAGACCGTCATTGCGCAAAGCGCCGAAAGCGTCACGAGTGCGGTTTCAAGCCCGATCCAGACAGACATCCAGCCAGCCAGCGGATAGGCCACCAACCATCCCGCATGGCTAAGTGAAAACTGGGCGGCAAAGACCGATGCGCGGTCCCCGGCCGCCGCGGACCGCGCGATGACAAGCCCGCCCGGTGTCAGCACCAATGATGAGGCAAAACCGAAACCCGCCCAAAGCGCCAGCAATCCAGATATCGCCAACGGCAGCAGGATCATCCCGCCAAGTGCGGCAAATATCCAGGCACCACTCATCATGACCCGCCGTTCACCGGCCACCCTGACCATTTTAGGCACAAGGACAGCACCCAGTGCAGCCCCGATACCATAGGATGCCATAAGGATCGGATAGTAGTAATCGGGGTCGCCCAGCCGGTTGCCCGCATAGACAGCCGTATTGACCAGAACCCACGCCATCGCCAGCGAAAGGGCCAGGTTGATCAAAAACAACCCTCTTAGCCGTGGCGTGCGCACGTAGATATTCATGCCCTTTGCAGCCCGCTTCAGGAATGAACCCCTCTTGTCAGACACGTGATCGCCGGGAAAGCGCGCGATGACCAGTGCGGTGATCGAGCCCACGAATGAAAAGGCCGCGAACAAAAACAGGCTTTCCGACGCAACAACCCGCAAGACCATGGCGGCCACGACCGGGCTCAGGACCGCCTCCAGCGTATAAGCTACCCGCGAATAGGCCAGCGCCCGGGAATAGGTATCTTCGTCGGGTAGAATGTCTGGAATGACAGATTGGAAAAGAGGGGTGAATGCAGACGACAAGGCAAAGAATGCAAAAGCCAGCGCAGCGATTTGCCAGATTTCCGTCGCAAAGACCATCGGCAATAGCAACAGCATCCGCCCGACATCCAGCAAAACCATTACGCTTTTGCGAGATCGCCCGGCCAACGCGGTTTCTGCCAGTGGCGCAAGCACGACATATGCCACCATCTTCAGCGCGAGCAGAAACCCGAGCACCTGCCCCCCGGCTTCCTTTCCACCAATCGAATAGGCGCTCAGCGACAAGGCCACTGTCAGCAAACCGATTCCAAGAAGCGAAAAAACCTGCGAGGCAAAGACCGCACGAAAAACGGCGTATGACAGCGGGCCCTTCACGCTAGTGTCGCCTCCATTCTGGGATGCATTGGCTTTTACTGTGCCGTCGCTGCATCAACCCGATCGTGCTTGAGGTAGTCCAGCTCTATCTAAGCCAGCGAATCCACCGCCTTAATGATTGCATCCGCTTTTACATTTGTCATCAGTGGCGGAAAATTCAGACGACCCATGCCAGCTTTTCCACCTCTTCAGCGCGTGGGTTGGCATCCAAAACAGCGACCTATTCGGCATGGCCAAGACCCGCCTGCCGATAGGCACATGAACCGGCAAGGGGCGTTGGCGCAGTTCGTCCTGTTGCTGTGTCCGCCATGCTTGACCACATGCCTCTTGTGGATCAACGGAGCTGGTCGCGGCCTTCCTCGCGCTTGTCAGGGCTTTGGAACAGGCGTGGCCCGGCGATAGACGTTTCTGAGCCACTGAAGCCCTATTCTGTCCCGTAGAAATGGGGAAATGGCCATTTCCCAAAGCCAGCAATAGCCCTGACACGCATCGCGTCTTACATTAGGAGGAATGCTGTTTGATACTTTGCAGCAGGGCCTCCGCAGAGCCGAATGCCAGTGTCCATCCCAAAG
>JAOUMG010000163.1 GCA_029881635.1 Paracoccaceae bacterium
ACGGTCAGGCGAGGTGCGATAGTAATAAATCACCTTGCAGGTATCGCTGGCGATGCGGTCGGTCGGGAAAAGTCGATCAACAAGCGCGGCGGGCAATTCCTCGGTCGCGATGATGTAGCTGCCGATTGGGATCACCCTGCGTTGCAGCCATGGCGTTACTTTACGGGTGTAGCCATTGGTGGCGACGATGACATCGCGCGCCCGGACTGTACCCTTTGATGTGGCCACCAGAAATCCGTTGGCATCCTGATCAATCGCGTTAACGGCGCAATTGCCCGTAACATGGGCACCCGCATCAATCGCCCGCGCAAGCAGACCGCGATGGTAAAGCGCAGGACTAAGTGCGGAGTGGCGGGCAAAAACCACGCCCCCGTAGTAAACGTCTGACCCGAGTTCGCTGCGCTGATCGGCGCGGGGGACCGCAAAGACCTCTACCCCCTCGCCTTTGCGCAAAATCTCGGCTTCTCGCACCAGTGTTTCATAGTGCTGAGGCGTGTGGGCAGCATGATACCGCCCGGCGCGGCGAAAATCGCATTGAATAGATTCTCGGGTTACAAAATCTTCGATCCAGTCCAGCGCATTCTGTCCTTCGCCGCGGATGGCACGGGCACAATCCGCGCCAAACCGGGCGGTGAGCTTTTCGAGTGAAGGCTTGACGCTGGTGCTGATCTGGCCGCCATTGCGGGTGCTACAACCATATCCGGGATCTTCCGCATCAAGGACGAGTGTCGATCTGCCCCCGCGCGCCGTTTCAATCGCGGCATTCAACCCGGTATAGCCTGAACCGACTATCACCACATCCGCCGTCGCCATTGGCTGATCAGGCATGGCCGGCGGCGCAGGCAGATCATCAAGCCAATAGGATTGCAGTTTGCAACCGGGCGAGAGAACGTCAGAAATCGGCCGCAACTCACATCCCCCGCTGTTAGACGCCAAGTTGCGTCCTGACCAATGCCGCACCAAAAAAATCGCTCGGTGAACCTTGATGTTAAGAAAGCCTATTGATTAAGGCAACTTAATATCTGTTATGATTGTATTCGATTTATTGATGCAAATATCCGAAAGCGCCCATGCAACTCAAGCTACGCCATCTCGAAGTTTTCAACGCGCTGATAGAAGCGGGTTCAGTTTCGCGCGCAGCCGAGCGGTTGAATCTTACCCAGCCTGCGGTCAGCATTGCTTTGGGTAATCTGGAGGCGGAATTGGGCTTCCGGCTTTTTCATCGCGAACGCGGGTTTTTCGCGGCGACAGGCGAAGCGATGCAACTTCATGCAGAAGTCGCCCAGGGTTTGCTGGCCATTTCGCGGGTTGAACAGCGGGCCAGCGAAATCCGCTCTGGCGCCACCGGCGGCGTCAGCATTGCTACAAATGGTGCACTTGCAATCAATTTCCTGCCGCGTCTGGTCGCCGACTTTCAGGCCGAGAACCCCGGTATCAGCGTCGAAATACGTGTCCACAGCTCGCGCCAGATCGCAGCCTGGGTCAGCGGCAGGCAGATCGACATCGGCCTGATTGACACACCGGTTCCGGTGGCTGGCCTGAACGCCGAGCTTTTCCGGCTGGAATGTGTCTGTGTCATGCGCGAATCCGATCCGCTGACTGCTTTGGCCACTGTAACGCCTAAATCCTTGGCCGGTCGATCCGTCATCGCGGTAACAGGTGATCACATGGTCGACCGCCAGCTTGACCGTTTGCTGTCCGATGCCAGCATCAAGGTCGAACGCAATGCTTCCAGTTATTACTTTGCCATTGCCCGAAACTTTGTTGCGGCAGGCAACTATGTCGCACTTGTTGATCCGATCAATGGCAAGGCAGAACTGTCGGACGGTGTAACCTGGCGTCGCTTTGTCCCGCGGGTCGATCACGAACTGGCAATGATCACCTCAAAAGATCAAAGACTGGGCGGTGCAGCAGCCGCCATTCACGGCAGAATTCGCGATGGGCTCAATGCGGCACAATAGACGAAAGCTGCCTTGTCAGTGGCTGGCGGTATGCCCTATCACGGCCGGCAGGTCGCTCATGGCCTTGCTTCATCATGACTGAAAGAAAGGGACATCCATGATCTCACTTGAAAGTTTCGGCGACCTCAGCAGTGTCAAGGTAGGTGCCTTTGCGCCCAAACCAACCAGCCTGACGGATGGTCAGACCGAGGCCACGGCAGAACTTTGGACCGCCGCTGACGGATTGACCTTTATTGGCATCTGGGAATGCACGCCGGGTCGCTTCACGGCGGATCGGACAAAATCGGCCGAGTATTGCCATATCCTGTCGGGATCGGCCACGGTGGTTAATGTCGACGGAACCGGCTCCCGCACCGTAAAGGGCGGTGATCTGCTGGTTCTGCCACTGGGATGGAAGGGTGAATGGACAGTGCATGACCACATCCGCAAGCTTTATCTGATCAACGCGGTTTCCACCTGACAGGCAAAATTCATGGCGCGATCCACGGGAAGGATGCGGCACTGGCAGGACGCCAGGCCAGATAGGTTTTGCGGGTAAAATCAACCGCCCCTTCGACGGCAAAAAGCGAACGCTCCGCGATCAGCGGCGCAGCCATTGTCGTTGGCAGATAGGCTGATCCTCCTTGTGCCAAAAGATAGCGCAAAGCCCAATCCGGGTTGGAAAACGCCATACGCGCCGTGTTGTCGCCGGGCCAAGCCTCGACATGCTGGGCGCGCACGGCGGGGCCATAATCGACATAGACATAGCCCGGATCCCAGGCAGTGGCCTGTCTCGGTGTGGTCGAGACCTGAATGAGCTGTTCGGTGGCGAATTCGCGGCTTTGAAATGTCGGCCCAACTATCGGTTCAGTCAGCAGGCCCGCATCCGTCATCCCGCTTTGCAGCCAGCTTTGCACTTGCGGGGTATGACCAGACCAAACCTCAAATGCGGTATCGGGATGGGAGGCTTTGGCTTTTTTAACCCACGCCTCACCCAGGCTACCCCACAGGGCCGGATCGCACGCAAAGCTGAACAGATTGGTGATCCCTCGGGGTAGGCTGACCTTGGCTTTGGCGTTTTCCCAGGTGCGGGCGATCACCTCGGCCTGTTCCAGAAATGCAAATCCCGCCTTGGTCATCGTCGCCCCTTTGCGCGACCGGACCAGCAGTTTTTGCCCCAGAACCTGCTCCAGCCCGTCAAGCCGCGCCGTCACCGCAGATTGGGTCACATTCATCTCTGCCGCCGCCGAATTGAGGTTTTTCGTTCGCACGACGCAAAGGAAGGTCTGAATGGCGGCGATATTCATTATTATTCCAATTTTTTCGAATTAATTCATAAATTAAATCCGTTTTCAAGATTTACCACTTTCTGCCATGCTTGCGCAGAACCAACCGGAGACCTCCATGGAATTCAGCATTCAGCTATCTGCCGACTACCCGGACAAGTCTTATGGGGGCGACCGCGTCTATCGCGACATGCTGGATCAGGCCATGCTGGCCGACCGGATGGGATTTGACGCGGTTTCGCTGACCGAACACCACCTGATCAATATTCTGATGATGCCGGCACCGCTCACTTTCGCTGTGAAGATCGCCGCGCATACGGAAAGGGTAAAGATCATGACCTCCGTCGTGGTTCTGCCGATCCATGACATGCGGGTCTACGCAGGCGAGGTGATTGTCGCCGATATTTTCTGCGAAGGTCGGCTGATGCTGGGCGTTGGTCGCGGCGCCTATGCCTATGAGATCGAGCGTTTGGGCGTGCCGATGGCGGAAACTCAGGACCGCTTCAATGAATCACTGGCCGTTCTTCAAGCGCTCCTGACCGAAGAGGAAGTGTCCTGGGACGGCAAGTTTTACAAGTTCGACCCGCTCACCATCATGCCACGGCCCGTGCGCCCCGGCGGGCCGCCGATGATGATGGCGGTAATGAACCCCGAGGGCATATACCACTGCACCAAGCGGGGCTTTCACATCCAGACGACACCGCTATCAGGCAACCATCAGCATCTTGTAGATCAGGTCAGCGCCTTTACCCACGCAAAATCGGAAATGGGCGAAGCAGGCCGGGATCTGACGCTGACGCTTTCGCGGGTGTCCTTCATCACGCATTCCGAAACCGAAAGACAGGCCAAGGTCGCCTCGGCCCATCACTACTACAGCCGGTTCGATAATGTCTTTACCGGCCCCGGTATCGTAGACAACGGCATGATCCGGCCCCTGCCCCGCAAGCAGACGGAGGCGGAATTGGCCGAAAGCCTGCTGATCGGGTCGCCTGCCGAAATCATCGACAAGCTCGGCCCCTATGCAGAACTGGGCGTTGATCGGGTAATCCTGAATCCGAACTTTGAAACCGATCCGCAAGAAGTGCTGGACAGCCTTCAATGTTTTGCCGAAGAAGTTATGCCGCATTTCACCGGACTGCCCGCAAAACGTGCCGCAGCCGAATAGCTTTCAGGAGAATACCATGCCGATGATCCGAGTTGAGATGTTCCCTGGCCGCACGCCCGATCAAAAGCGCGAACTGGTGCGTGAACTGACCGAAGGTTTCGTGCGGGCCGCTGGCGGCAACCCGCAGGGCATACATGTTGTCATTACCGAAGTTGACCCAGGCGATTGGGGATCGGGCGGCAAGCTGGCTTCGGATAAGGCTACGTAATGGCAAGTATCGACTGCGAATACAGCATCGAAGGGACCGGCCCGCCTCTCTTCCTCATCCACGGGATCGGCGCGGCGCGTAACACCTGGGCAAAGGCGCTGCCGGTTTTGCGGGATCATTTCACCGTCGTCACCTATGACTTGCGCGGTCACGGCACCTCACCCTTGCCGGAGGGCGAATTTGGCCTCGATGAGCTGGTGGAGGATCTGGAAAGGGTGCGCGAACGCACAGGGTTCGACACCGGCCATTTCGCCGGCCACTCGCTCGGCGGCATGATCGGCCCCGCCTATGCGCTGAAATACCCCGACCGCATCCTGTCGCTGGGATTGCTGTCGACTGCCGCGTTTCGCACCGAGGACGACAGCGCCAAGGTCTGGGCAGTCGTCCGCGCGATGGAAGAAAAGGGCATCCCCCAGGTTCTTGAAACCCTGACGGCGCGCTGGTTCACCGATGCTTTCATCGCCGCAAATCCCGATGTCGTAAAGCGGCGCCTGCAACAGGTGGTCGATACTAATCCAGACATCTTTCTCAATGTCTTTCGCATCTATGCCGGCACTGAAATGGCCCCTTGGCTGCACAAGGTCACCGCACCCTCGCTGGTGCTGACGGGTGAGAATGACGGTGGCTGCAACCCGCGTCTGAACCGGCTGATCAAGGCGGCTCTGCCGAACTCAGAACTGGTCATCCTGCCCGATTACAAGCATTCGCTGTTGCTGGAAGCTGGCGACATTGTCGCCGAGCATATCGTTCGTTTTGTTTCCGGGCTTGTTCGCTAGCCGCCCAGCGCCGACCGGATTGCCCGCAGCGACCGCAATGCGTCGGCACTGAAGTTCGGGTTCAGGTAGTCAGGCCAGGTCGACAGTTTCACCGCCATGAAATCATGCTTGCGGTTCACATAGATGAGTTGCCCGAACACACCCCGCGCCATGAAATCGCCCTCGGCGGCATCATGGAGCCACCACTGCAGACGGTAGGCGCCATTAGGTGACAACC
>JAOUMG010000164.1 GCA_029881635.1 Paracoccaceae bacterium
CCACGATACCTAGCTTGGTGGAAACCGAATGAAGCTGTCTAAGGTCTGCCCCCTGCGTTAAGCTTGGTAAAACTGACTGACGGAGCTTACCTTGCCACAAACATCGAATACCAATCGCCGTATCGTTCTTGCAGAACGCCCAAAGGGTCTACCAAACGAAAACACGCTCCAGATGGAAACCGTTGATGTGCCGCGTGCAGGTGCTGACCAGATGCTCTTGCGCACGGTTTATCTGTCTCTCGACCCCTATATGCGCGGGCGGATGAATGATGCCAAATCCTATGCCGAACCGGTGAAAATTGGTGGAGTCATGACTGCCCAGGTCGTGGCCCAGGTGGTTGCGTCGAATCTTCAAGGCTACGAACCGGGCGATTATGTACTGGCAGGCAGCGGATGGCAGGACTATGCGCTTTCCGATGGCAAAGAGGTCATCAACCTGGGAAAAAACCCGCAGAACCCGTCATGGTCGCTGGGTATCATGGGGATGCCGGGCTACACGGCTTATGCTGGCCTGTTGAAGATCGGCGAACCGAAACCCGGCGAAACGGTGGTTGTCGCGGCGGCATCAGGGCCGGTTGGTGCCACGGTGGGGCAGATCGCCAAGATCATGGGTTGCCGTGTGGTTGGCGTTGCGGGTGGTGCCGAAAAATGCGCCCATGTCGCCCGAAACTTGGGATTTGACGCCTGTATTGACCACAAGGCTGACGACTTCGCTGACCAGCTGAAGGCAGCGTGCCCTGCGGGTATCGACGTCTATTTCGAGAATGTCGGCGGTAAAGTGCTTTACGCAGTCCTGCCCCTTTTGAATGCCTTTGCCCGCATTCCTGTCTGTGGTGTAGTTTCCTGGTACAACCTTGTCGGCCTGCCCGAAGGCCATGATTTCGGACCGGCAATCATGGGAACGGTTCTGCGTATGAAGGTGAAGATGCAAGGCTTCATCATCTTCGACAGCTTTCCCAAAAGCACCTATGGCGAATTCGTGCGTGACATGTCGAAATGGCTGCAGGAGGGCAAGATCAAGTATAAAGAACAGATGGTTGACGGTCTGGAAAACGCGCCAGCCGCACTCAACGACCTTCTGTTGGGCAAGAGCTTCGGCAAGATGGTTGTGAAAGTCGGCTAGTTTAACAGGGGCAGTTAAACCCGCACCCTGATCGACTTGACTTGTTCACCAGCGTGTTTTCTGCCCGATTACGCTGCCGCTGTGGTTTGTTTGATCCGAAATCATCACGGCAGGCGGCCTAGGAACGGCTCCAGCATGGCATAGATCGCCCGTCTTGCGTTTTGCGCGGACATCAGGTCGGGCGCCAGACAGTTTTCCAGCCATAGACCGTCGATCAGTGAAATGACCGTAATGGCGAGCGTTTCCTGTTCGATCTGCCGCCCCCGCGCCGCGGCCGTACGTGCCAGCGCTTGTTCGACACCCCGGCGATACCTTGCATAATTCAGGTGATGTTCGGCATTCAACGCCGGATTCGTGACGATTTCACCCCATAGCGCCAGCCAGATTGTAATGGTTTCGCGATTGAAAACATCCCGGTGGAATTCCGCCTCGACGATGTCGACGATATCAGGTGGGTTGTCGGGGTCGCTGAAGACGGCAAGGCTGCGGCTGTACATGGTTGCGTAGATCGCCACCAGCAGGCCGTCCTTGGATTTGAAGTGATGAGTGATCAGCCCGCGCGAAACGCCAGCCTCGCGGCAGATATTGTCGATGGTAAAGCCCAGAATGCCGCCACGGGCAAGACAGGCCAACCCGGCTTCGATTAGCATCGCACCGCGTTGTTCACTGGTGTAGCGGCGGTATCTTGGTTGAACTGTCGGTTTTTTTGACATGGTTTCTCTTGTTGGTCGCGTGGCGCGGAACCGGTCTGCGACATTCTCATGCCCCTTTAAACTGGTCCCGGTTCGGATGACTATCTGCCAGGATCAGAATTGCCAGCAGGACACGTTTGATCGCATAGGTCAGCAAATGCTTATCTCCTCCTTCCTGCGGATCGCGATTTCAGACCATGTCACGCGGAATCCTTTCAACCCAATGGCGGGAAAAGACCTTTTTGCCATTCTCGCTAAGTTCGATATCCATCTCGATGATGAAATGGGTGGCGTCGCATGACATGGTCCCCCAGCTGTGGTGCCCAATGGTCGTGTCCGGGCGCCGTATTTCGATACGGTAGTCGGTGTGCATTCGTGCCGATAGCGGGTCGCCATCGACGCATTCGTGCCGCACGAAACCCACGCAACGATGGGTCTGACTGATGTCATGCATCTCGGTTTCATGGGTCCAGCGCGGGAAATCGACGGTCATTTTCCCGGAGAGCAGGTCGCGGACGATCCGGCGCGGATAACCCGGTGGAGGCGGGTGACTGGTCACAGGTGCGGCAGGCGCGGCAACCGGCGGATCGAATGGTCTGAGGTTTTCATCTTCCGGATCAGATGGACGAACCGGCAGTGTCAGCCAGCTTTCCCCGCTTTGGATTGTCAGCGTCGCAAGTTCAGGCGATGGCCAGGCAATTGGAAAATACGTGGTGGACAATGACACCGCAATTCGGTGTCCAGGCGCGAACGAATGCGCGATATCATCCAGTTCCACCTCTGCCTCATAGACCTTTCCGGGCTCCAGAGCAGTCGGATATTCGTGGCTGTCTCGATGGGTGAGATTAAGCAGCCCGACGGTCACGCGGGTCGAACGCCCATCGGGTGCCACATCGTTCAGCCGAACAGCTACCAATGCCTGCGGCTTGTCGGAGGCAAAGCGAATACGAACGGTCGGGGCGCCGAGGATTTCGGTTCGCTCTGTCAGGGCCGCACTGATGAAGACCAGCGAACCACCGTCATCCTCGCGCTGATCCCCGGGCCAGTCCGCATCGTCGCCATAGCGCCCGACCTCGCCCGAGCCAAGGCCAACCCAGAGCGGAGAACAGATCGCCATGGGCGCTGCCGAAGCCTGCCTCCGATCCAGCACACCGCCGGTATTGAGATGAAATCTTGTCGCGGCAATCCGTGGCGAGGGCCATTTCGCCTCGCCAACCCACCGCCCCGGGCGATTGCGGTAACAGGTTTGCGGCGGCACCCCATCTTGCATCCACACCCGCAACATCGGTTCATCCATGATGCCGGTGTCGGCGCCCTTCAGCCAATGATCGAGCCAGCGCTTGACCTCCTGCAGCCAGCCGATCGCCGGTTCGACCGTAACCTTATGGGGATAGGAATGTGCCCACGGCCCGATCAGTCCGCGCCGTGGAACCGATAGCCCCGCCAAAAGGCGCGGCACACTTTCGGAGTAGTTATCCGCCCAGCCACTAACAGCATAGACAGGTATTTTAATCGCCGAAAAATCCTCGCAGACCGATCCTTGCTTCCAAAAGGAATCCCGCCGCTGGTGTTTCATCCATTCGATGATCCAGGGCGTGTTGTGCTCCATCCGCGCCTGCCACATCGCACGCCAACCTTCGCCCACAATCACCGGATCGGGGGGCAGATCATTGTGGGCCACCATGGTGGATGACCAATCGAAATTATCCTTGGACAGACAACCGCCGATCCAGTGGATATCGGTGGCATAACGGTCGTCAGTCGAACCGACCGTAATGATGGTTTTCAATGCCGGAGGTTGGCGCGCTGCGATCTGCAGCCCGTTGAAGCCGCCCCACGAAATGCCGATCATCGCGACCTGGCCGTCGCACCAGCCTTGTTCAGCAATCCAACTGATAGCATCGCAGCCGTCTATCTGTTCTTGCTCTGTATATTCGTCATCGATCAGCCCTTCGCTGTCGCCGGTACCGCGAATATCGAGCCTGATGCAGGCATAGCCATGCCCGGCAAGCCAGGTATGCATCGGATCGTCGCGACCACGCGTTCCGTCACGCTTTCGGTAGGGAAGATACTCCAGAAGCGCCGGGACAGGTTTGGCTGGTGCCGTTTCCGGCATCCATATCCGCGCTGCCAGACGGGTTCCGTCGGGTAGCGGAACAAAGACGTTCTCGATCACCTTTACTGCGAATGGGAATTCCGTCTGGATCGTTGCCACGGCCACCTCCGCTTGTTGAACGATCATGCAACTATAGTTTCCGGTGTGGCAATTCAAATATTGCGGACTGCAGTGATCTTGCCCTTCAATCAATTGTCTTTCGTTGACCGATTGCGGGATGGCATGCTATTGAACGATCATTCAACAAAGGGTCGACCATGCCCCGCAATCCCCGTTATGACATATTGTTCGATCCTGTCCGGATCGGGCCCAAAACAGCGCCCAACCGTTTTTTCCAGGTGCCCCATGCATCCGGCATGACCAATGCCGCACCCCATGTGCGTGCGGCGTTTCGCGAAACCAAGGCCGAAGGCGGCTGGGGCGTTGTCTGTACTGGGGCCTGTTCAGTTGATCCCAGCTCAGACGATTCGCCTTTTCCCTTTGCTTCGCTTTGGGACGAAACTGACGTGCGCGCCCATACGGTAATGACCGAGGCGGTTCACGCCAAGGGGGCCCTTGCCGGAGTAGAGTTGTGGCATGGGGGTGCTGCAGCGGTGAACCGCACCACACGCGCCGCGCCACTGTCGCCCTCTGGCGTGCCTTGGATGGCCACGCATGTGGGTTTCATGTCAGCGCAGCGACCAAAGGTGATGGACGCCATCGACATTCGCGATCTGATCCGCTGGCACGCCGACGCCGCCAAACGGGCAGAGCGGGCCGGGTTTGACATTCTTTATGTCTATGCCGGCATGGGATACCTGCCCTATCAGTTTCTTTTATCCGATTATAATCAGCGCAGCGATGGATATGGCGGGTCGGTGGCAAACCGCACGAGGCTGGTATCCGAACTGATCGATGCGGTGCGCGAGGCTACCCATGGTCGCTGCGCTGTCGCATTGCGGGTTTCCCTGCAGGAACTGCGTGCGCGCCCATCGGAAACCGCGCCTTCCGAAGCACATGAGGTGATCGGGCATTTGAAGGATGCCCCGGACCTTTTCGACGTGAAGATGGATTATAGCGCCTTTGATTGTTCGCCATCGCGTTTCAGCGCCGAAGGCAGCCATGAACCCGTGATCGATTTCATGAAAAAGGTTACGGACAAACCCGTCGTCGGCGTCGGCCGCTTCACATCGCCTGACACGATGGTCGGTCAGATCCGGCGCGGCGTTCTTGACCTTATCGGCGGTGCGCGGCCGTCAATTGCAGACCCGTTCCTGCCAAAGAAGATCGACGAAGGGCGCGAAGATGATATCCGCGAATGCATTGGCTGCAACATCTGCATCTCGAGCTGGCATGATGGCGTTTGGGTGCGGTGTACGCAGAACCCGACGGCGGGCGAGGAATGGCGGCGTGGCTGGCACCCCGAGATTGTAGCCCGTGACAGTACCGATAGCGCTTTGGTGATCGGTGGCGGCCCCGCTGGGCTTGAGGCAGCGCTGACCCTGGCCCGGCGCGGCATGACCGTTGCCGTCGCAGACCGCCGGCGGCAAATGGGCGGGCGGTTACTGTGGGAATCGCGCCTGCCGGGTCTTGGCCAATGGCACCGGGTCGTGGATTACCGTTTGGATCAATTGGGCCGAATGCCCAATGTCAATCTGTTCCCAGAAAGCGAC
>JAOUMG010000165.1 GCA_029881635.1 Paracoccaceae bacterium
ACAAGACGCGTGATCTTTTTGCCGCCGCCTTCCCGGAAATCGGGCGGCCCGAAATTGCCTCCGCGTGGGCCGGAATGATCGATACAATGCCTGATGTAGTGCCGGTAATAGATCACGCTGCGGCGTTGCCGGGCCTAACCATTGCGACGGGCCTGTCCGGGCACGGATTTGGTATTGGTCCTGGTGTCGGGCGGGTTGTCGCCGATCTGGTGATGGGCCATCCCGTCAGCCATGATCTGTCGCGGTTTCGACTGTCGCGTTTCAGCGACGGCTCACCGATCCGGCTGGGTCCGTCGCTATAAGGGACGGCAAAGCCACGACCATTCTGACAGCAGAGCCCGGTCTTCAGGGTCAGAGTTTGTCGCGCATGGAATACCAGAGCATCCCAGCCACCAGCAACGGCCATCTGAGGGCTACGCCACCAGGAAAGCGGGGGGTCGGGACAGAAGCCAGCATATCGAATCGTTCGGCTTGCCCGGCAATAGCCTCGGCGGCGAGTTTGCCGGCCATGGTGGCCATTGCCACGCCGTGCCCGGAATAGCCGGATGCGGACAGGATGTTGCCCGACAAGCGTTCGAAATGCGGCATGCGGTTCATGGTTATCGCCAGCGTACCGCCCCATGCATGGGTGATCTTGGTATCCTTTAGCTGGGGATAAATCTCCAGCATCGGCTTGCGCACGAGGGCGGCGATGTCTTTGGAAAAGCGGTAGCCATAGCTTTCGGCACCGCCGAACAGCAGGCGGTGATCCTCGGAAAAGCGGAAATAGTTGACGACGAATTTGGTATCGGCCACCGCGTGGTTGTTCCGTATCAGGTTTTCCTGGGCCTCCGGCGTCATCGGTTCGGTCGCGACGATATAATTGTTGATCGGCATGACACGCGCAGCGACGCGCGGTTCCAGCCCGCCAAGATAACCGTTGCAGGCGACGACCACGTGGCGCGCTGTGATCTTGGCCTTTTCGGTGGAAACGATTGCGGGATCGCCCCTGGCTATATTCGTTACCTTGGAACATTCGTGGATGCGTACACCTTTGGCCGCTGCCGCCTGCGCCAGACCAAAGGCATAACGAAGCGGGTGAAGGTGCCCGCCACCCATATCAATATCGCCCCCGTAATAGGCGGGCGACCCGACCATGTGGCGCATTTCTTCCCGATCAAAGACATGGATCTGTCTGTAATCATAGTCGCGTTCGAGTTTTTCGGCATAGGCCCGGACATGCGGCAAGAACCGCGCCCTGTGGCAGGCGTGAATGATACCGGGGGTAAAGTCGGAATCGCGCGCATAAATGCCTGACAAGGTACGGGTCAGCGCCACGGATTCGCGGGCCAAATGCCAAAGAGCATGCGCCCTCGTCTGGCCTACCAGAGATTCCAGTTCGTCCTGATCAAGCCGCAGCCCGGTTCCCACCTGCCCGCCATTGCGGCCTGACGCCCCCCATCCGACACGGTGGGCGTCAAGCAAGATGACATCATAGCCGCGATCCGCCAGATGCAGGGCCGCAGACAGCCCGGTAAAACCGGCGCCGACAATGCAGACGTCGCATTTTTGAGCCCCCACCGCCTCCAGATGCCTGACCGGCGCCTCAGCGCTGTCGGCGTACCAGGAGGCGGGATATTTTCCGATCTGGTCGTTGGCGGTGAGGATATCCATTCCGTCAGGCGGCCGTCAGTAATCCGTCAGCCTTCAGCGAGGCGTAGGTTTCATCGAGCGATTTGGTCGCGCGTTTGATGAACACGTCAATCTCCTCGGGCTTGATCACCAGCGGTGGCGAGATGATCATCCGGTCGCCAACATGGCGCATCACCAGATTGTTGGCAAAGCAACGTTCGCGGCAGCGGTAGCCAACGGTTCCAGCCTCGGACGCAAAGGCGGCACGGGTTTTCTTGTCCGGGGTCATCGCGATGGAACCCATGAGACCGACCAGAACCGCCTCGCCCACCAGAGGATGATCTTCCAGCGCTTTCCAGCGTTCATACAGGTAGGGGTGGGCCACGTTGCGGACGTGGTCGAGGATGCTTTCCTCTTCCATGATCTCAAGATTGCGCAGGGCGACTGCGGCCGCAACCGGATGGCCGCTATAGGTATAGCCGTGGTTAAAGTCACCAGCGCCACCAACTGTCGCGGCAATCTCGTCACAGACCACTGATCCGCCGATGGGTGCATAGCCCGAGGACAGCCCTTTGGCGATTGTCATGATGTGCGGCTTGATCCCCAATGTATTCGATCCGAACCAGTTGCCGGTGCGGCCAAAGCCGGTGATGACTTCGTCAGCAATCAAAAGAACATTGTGTTTTTCGCAGATGCGCTGGATTTCCGGCCAATAGGTCGCTGGCGGAATGATCACGCCACCGGCGCCTTGAACAGGTTCGCCGATGAAGGCCGCGACCTTGTCGGCGCCGATACGCTCGATTTCAGTCTCAAGCGCGCGCGCACGCATCAGACCGAATTCATCGCGGTCCATGTCGCCGCCCTCGCCGTACCAATAGGGCTGGTCGATATGAGTGATGTCGGGGATTGGCAGGCCGCCCTGTTCCCAGATGCCAGTCATGCCGCCAAGGCTGCCGCCGCCCATAGTCGAGCCGTGATAGCCATTCTTGCGGGCAATGATCACCTTCTTTTCCGGCTTGCCCTTCACATCCCAGTACCGGCGCACGAGCCGGATATTGGTGTCATTCGCCTCTGAACCCGAACCGGCATAAAACACATGGTTCAGATCGCCCGGTGCCAGTTCGGCAATTTTCGCGGCCAAAGCGATGGCTGGGACATGTGACGTCTGAAAGAAGGTGTTGTAGTAGCACAGCTCTTCCATCTGCCGCGCAGCAACCTGGGCCAGATCCTTGCGGCCATAACCGAGATTTACACACCAGAGACCCGCCATCGCGTCGAGAATTTCGTTTCCCTCGCTATCGTTCAGGTAAACACCCTTGCCGCGTGTGATGATCCGCGCGCCCTTCTTGGCAAGCTCGGCATCGGCTGTGAAAGGATGCATATGATGGGCGGCGTCCAGCGCCTGAAGTTCCTTGGTGGGCATATGGTTGGTTATCTGGGTCATGGTCTTTCCAATGTCTGAGGTCGGAACCGTCCCTGAATAGGCAACTGCAAATGCCTGGGGCGGACGCAATAGGACGAACGGCTTGATCCGCGAATCTGGTCATGTTCGGGATGGGGCCATTGCGGTGAGAATATGATCAAAATCGCCGCTGTCAATGGAATTTGATCAAACGTTGGCCGTGGCAATCGATTGCCGGACCTGTTCGATTCCCTGCCGGATGTCCTGTTCGACTGCCCGTGCTAGCGCTGCCGCATCGCCCGCATGCATGGCCGCCAGCGCCTCTTCATGTCTGTCTGGCAGGCTCGAAGTGCCGAATCGCCCGCAAACGACCCGCAGCGATGGGCCGAATCGCAGCCAAAGCGAATGAACGATCGCCAACAGGATGGGAGATTGAGCCTGTTCATAAAGGTCAAAATGAAACCGATAATTGTTCATCAGATAGCGCTGGACGTCGCCGGTGTCGATGGCACGGTTGATCTCGGAATCGATCTTCTCAAGTCGAATAATATCGCTTTTTTTCAAGCTGCTACATGCGATGCTTGCCAGGTGAGGTTCCAGTGTCAGACGTGCAAAGGCCAGTTCTTCGAGTTGTGTTAATGCGACATCGGGAACGCAGACCCGGCGGTTACCCTGAAGGGTCAGCGCCCCTTCTGCCGTCAAACGGCGAATTGCCTCTCGTACAGGGGTCATTCCGGCGTCAAGTTGGGCCGTCAAACCTTGTATGGTAACGGGCTGTCCCGGCTTCAACTGGCCAAAAAGTACCATGTCACGCAAGCGACAATAGATCACTTCATGGGTTGGGATCTTTCGGGGCAACACCCCGCCATCAATCAATTTTTCCATCCAAAATCCATCGAGACGATTGCAAGCGGGCAGATATTAGGCATCTTAATAGGGGGGGACCAGAAATACTATATTGATTTGAGTCTAAAAATTTGATCAAAAGGGTGTAATCAGAAACGACACCACTCAAATCCAACGGTCAGACGGTGTCTGGCCGCGATCCAACGGGAGAACTGACAATGATGAAAATGGGGATGACACTTGCAGCTGCGCTGGCGGTTGCTGCCAGCGCCGTGGGGGCCGAAGAGGTCCGTGTTTACAACTGGTCTGATTATATCGACGAAGAGCTGCTGACCAAGTTCACGGCCGAGACGGGTATCGAACTGACCTATGACGTGTTCGATTCAAACGAACTTCTGGAAACCAAGATGTTGGCGGGATCGTCGGGTTACGATGTCGTTGTGCCGACCGGTTCCTTCTTGCAGCGGCAAATTCAGGCGGGGGCGTTCCAGAAGCTCGACCGTTCCAAGCTGCCGAACTATGGCAACCTTTGGGACGTGATCTCAGAGCGTGTGGCAAAATACGACCCCGATAACCAATATGCGGTCAACTACATGTGGGGCACGACCGGCATTGGCGTGAACATCAACAAGGTCAAGGAAGTGCTGGGCGATGATGCGCCGGTCAATTCGCTGGCCTTGGTCTTTGATCCCGCAAATATGGAGAAACTTGCGTCTTGCGGCGTTCATATGCTGGACGCTCCGACAGAAATCATCCCTGCGGCGCTGAAGTATCTGGGTGAAGACCCGGATGCACAGGACGAAGATACCCTGATGAAAACCGAACCGGTTCTGACCGCCATTGCGCCTTATGTTCAGAAATTCCATTCGTCTGAATACATCAATGCGCTGGCGAACGGTGACATCTGCGTTGTTTTCGGCTGGTCGGGCGATGTGCTGATTGCACGGGATCGTGCGGCAGAAGCGAATAACGGGGTCGAAATCGAATATCATATCCCCAAAGAGGGTGCGCTGATGTGGTTTGACCAATTGGCCATTCCGGTCGATGCGCCGAACCCAGATGCAGCCCATGCTTTCATCAACTTCATGCTGGATGCCGAAAACATGGCTGCAGCATCGAATTACGTGTATTACGCCAACGGCAACAAGGCGAGCCAGGAATTCCTGAACGAGGATGTGATTGGCGATACCGCGATCTATCCAGATGCAGAAACCACGGCGAACCTCTACACGACCTCGCCTTGGGATCCAAAGATCAACCGTACGGTTACGCGCCTTTGGACAAAGGTCAAATCGGGCACCTGACCCTCTGAAATCAAATAGCCCGCGCCACACCCGGCGCGGGCTTTCCTTATATAATGAGGATATCATGGCCCAAGCAGCCAACCGTATTGTGTTTGAACCCTGGAATGATCCGCAGGCCAAGCCGCTGATCCAGTTCAAAGGGGTCACCAAGAAGTTTGGTGAGTTTGTCGCGATTGACAACCTCACACTTGATATTTTCCAAAAAGAGTTCTTTGCGCTGTTGGGCCCGTCTGGTTGCGGCAAAACAACGCTCATGCGTATTTTGGCAGGGTTTGAAAAACCGACAGTGGGAACGATCCTGCTGGATGGCAAGGATCTTGCCAACGTTCCGCCGAACAAGCGCGAAACCAACATGATGTTTCAAAGCTACGCGCTCTTTCCGCATCTGTCGGTCTGGGACAACATCGCCTTTGGCCTG
>JAOUMG010000166.1 GCA_029881635.1 Paracoccaceae bacterium
CCCGAGGATCAGTGCCATCACGGCAAGGTCCGACGCCCGGTCGACAAGCATCAGCGGTGCCGAGCGATCCATGCTCCAACCCGTTTCACGTTTAAGCCAACGCATCCGGACCAGTTCACCCAATCGCCCGGGGGTGACGATCATGGCAAAGCCACCAAAGAAATGCCGAAGGTTCTGCCCAAGGCCGGTGGTCAGACCCAGTCGCCTTGCAAACAGGTGCCAGCGCAAGCCGCGAAAGAAGTAGTTCACCAGTGAAAGGGCTAACAATACGCCCATTTGCACGGCAGTAAGTTTGCCAATCTGGGACATCGTTTCTTGCCAGCCTGTCGCGGCCGCCAGACCAGCGATGCCTGCCACAAACAGCGCAAGCAGGCCAACAACAACCAGTATTTCCCGCGACCGACGGCGCGGGGCGGGTTTGGCAGTTTTACGCAAGGGTACATCAGCGGCCATCATTGCCCCGGTCGCTAGCAACAGATTGGGGCATGAATATGAATTTGTTGCGCAATTGTCGACAATGTTTGAGCAAAGAGTGGAACTGGCAAAAGCCTGATCAGACAAGGAAACAGCGGTGTTGGTTCGCATTGCCCAAGCGGGATTGTTGCCGAGATTTTCCAGCCGGGATGACCCACTTGCATCAGCCCGGCTCAAATAGGATTTCAGCCGACGATCGTTGCTTCGGTTGCGGCGCGCATTTCCGCATCGCTGACGCCCTCGGCCAATTCCACGATTTTCAAGCCTCCCTCGACGACATCAAGCACGCCGAGGTTGGTGATAATCCGGTCGACGACTGCCTTGCCGGTCAGCGGCAGGGTGCATTCTTTCAGCACTTTGGATTCGCCGTGTTTTGAGGTGTGATCCATCACCACGACGACACGGCCAACACCGGCGACCAGATCCATTGCGCCGCCCATCCCCTTGACCAATTTGCCGGGAATCATCCAGTTCGCCAGATCGCCATTTTCGGCAACCTCCATCGCGCCGAGAATGGCCATGGCGATTTTGCCACCACGGATCATTGCGAAGCTTTGCGAACTGTCAAAAAAAGATGTCTGCGGCAGTTCGGTGATCGTTTGCTTGCCTGCGTTGATCAGGTCGGCATCTTCCTCGCCTTCAATCGGGAAGGGGCCCATGCCCAGCATACCGTTTTCCGACTGCAGCGTAACCTCAATGCCTTTGGGGATATAGTTAGATACCAGCGTCGGGATACCGATCCCGAGGTTCACGTACCAACCATCCTGAAGCTCTTGCGCTGCGCGTGCAGCCATCTGATTGCGGTCCCAAGCCATATTCGTTTCCCCCTCAGGCCGCCCGTGTGGTGCGGTTTTCGATGCGCTTTTCGTGCTTGCCCTGTATCAGGCGGTGCACATAGATGCCCGGCAGATGAATGCCGTCGGCATCAAGGCTGCCGAGGGGCACAATCTCTTCGACTTCGGCCACACAGATCTTGCCGCATGTCGCTGCCGGCGGGTTGAAGTTGCGCGCTGTTTTGCGAAAGACGAGGTTGCCGGATGGATCGGCCTTCCATGCCTTCACGATAGATAAATCTGCAACAATGCCGCGTTCCAGAATATAGGTCTGTCCGTCGAAATCCTTGTGTTCCTTGCCCTCGGCTATCACCGTACCAACACCGGTCTTGGTATAAAACCCTGGAATGCCCGCGCCGCCTGCCCGCATCCTTTCGGCCAGCGTGCCTTGCGGGTTGAATTCCAGCTCCAATTCACCGGAAAGATACTGGCGCATGAATTCCGCGTTTTCGCCAACATAGGACGAAATCATCTTTTTGACCTGACGTGTTGCCAGCAGAACGCCCAGACCGAACCCATCAACACCGGCATTGTTGGATGCGACAGTGATGTTCTTGGTGCCAGCTTCCTTGATGGCATCGATCAAAAGCTCTGGAATGCCGCACAGGCCAAACCCACCGGCCGCAATCAACATCCCGTCGAACAAAACACCGTCAAGCGCTTCTGCGGCGCTGCCATACACTTTCTTCATCGGTCTCTCCCCGAAAATTCTTGGCCCAAGTTGTGGCTCGCGGCTGCGGGCGTGTCAATTGCCGCAGTGCAGCGTCAGGGCAATTTCATCACGGCGGCTACTTGCTAGCCACCTTTGCCTTCGGCTTGGCAGTTCCTTTGGCCTTGGGTTTGGCCGCGACCTTGGCCTTCGGTTTGGCTTTGGCAGGCGCTTTTTTCCTTGGGGCCGCCTTTGTCTTGCGGCCTGTACCTTTGCCACCCTTTGCGATCTTTTCGGCAACGAGCGTCAGCGCCTGATCAAGCGTTATGGCCTCTGGCACAAGGTCCTTTGGCAGTGTCGCGTTGATCTTGCCCCATTTGATATAGGGCCCATAGCGTCCGGACATGACGTTCACCGGACCACCTTCTGTGGGATGTTCGCCCAATTCCTTCAGCGGCGCGGCTGTTGCGCCACCTCTTCCACGTGACGCCTTTTGCGCCAGAACTTCCACGGCACGATTCATACCGATGGTAAAAACCTCATCAACTTCCGGCAGGTTGGCATAAACGCGGTCATGTTTGACATAGGGGCCATAGCGCCCGATCCCGGCTTCGACCATTACGCCATCCTCCGGATGAGGTCCGATCTGACGGGGCAGGTCCAGCAGGGTGATTGCACGTGAAAGGTCTATGCTTTCGGGGGCCCATCCCTTGGGCAGGCTGGCCCTTGGCGGTTTTGGCATTTCTTCCGTCGCATCGCCACGCTGGACATAGGGGCCAAAGCGCCCGGCGCGCAGCGTGATAGGTTCGCCGTTTTCGTCTTTGCCCAGCAGTTTCCCATCGCCGTTAAGGCCGTTATCGCCGCCGTCGCCATAGGCGGAAAGCGATCTGGTAAACCGGCATTCAGGGTAATTCGCGCAGCCAATGAAAGCTCCGCCTGACCGCGCGGTTTTCAGATTCAACCGTCCTTCACCGCAGGTTGGGCAGATCCGGGGATCTGTTCCGTCAGCCCTGGGCGGGTAAAGATGAGGGGCAAGAAATTCGTCGATCTTTTCCAGCACCTCGCCAATTCTCAGATCGGCAGTTTCCGCAATCGCCGCAGAAAAATCGCGCCAGAAACGCGCCAGAACGTCTTTGTAGTTCCGGTCGCCCGCGGAAATGTCATCCAGTTCCGCCTCCAGATCGGCGGTAAAATCGTATTCGACATATTTGCGGAAGAAATTCGTCAGGAATGCCGTGACGAGCCGCCCTTTGTCTTCCGGGATCAGGCGGTTCTTGTCCTTGCGAACATAATCACGGTCCTGAATTGTTGTGACGACAGAGGCATAGGTGGAGGGGCGGCCAATGCCCAGTTCTTCCATCCGCTTGACCAGCGTTGCCTCGGTGTAGCGCGGTGGAGGTTGGGTGAAATGCTGATCAGGCGAGATTTCGCGCTTTTCCGCAGGCTCCCCTTGCATGATTTGCGGCAAGCGGGCGCTATCCTCTTCGCCATCATCGTCACGGCCTTCGTCATAAACCTTGAGAAATCCGTCAAACAACATGACCTGGCCGGTGGCCCGCAATTCGACCTGGCCATCCTTGCTGCCCACATCGACTGTCGTGCGTTCCAATCGGGCAGCGGCCATCTGGCTGGCGAGCGTACGCTTCCAGATCAGGTCATAGAGTTTCCTGGGCTCCGAATCCGTCCCCAGCAGTTTGTCTGCGGAAACGCTCATGTCCGTCGGGCGTATACATTCATGTGCTTCTTGGGCGTTCTTGGCCTTGTTTTTGTAAATGCGCGGGCTGTCAGGAACATAATCGGCGCCAAAGCGCTTTTTGATTTCGTCGCGGGCGGCCGATACGGCCTCCGGGGCCATATCGATACCGTCGGTCCGCATATAGGTGATATAGCCCGCCTCATACAGTCGCTGCGCTGCCGACATGCAGGCCTTTGCGCCCATGCCGAATTTGCGGCTGGCCTCTTGTTGCAGGGTCGAGGTCATGAACGGCGCATAGGGGTTGCGTGCCGCTGGCTTGGCTTCCACCGATTTGACGCTCAGATCGCGTGAAGTGATGGCCTGAACTGCCAGTTCGGCGGCCGTTTCGTTGGCAATATCGAATTTATCGAGTTTTTGACCGCCCAGAACTGTCAGGCGGGCCGAGAATTCCTGGCCGCGTGGTGTCGCGAGAACCGCAGTAATCGTCCAATATTCACGGGCCTGAAAGGCTTCGATCTCCATTTCACGTTCGACGATCAGGCGCAGGCAGACCGATTGAACGCGCCCCGCCGACTTGGCACCGGGCAGTTTGCGCCAGAGAACGGGTGAAAGGTTGAAGCCGACAAGATAGTCGAGCGCGCGTCGGGCCAGATAGGCCTCGACCAGTTCCATATCGACATCGCGCGGGTTTGCCATCGCCTCGGTCACTGCCGATTTGGTGATGGCGTTGAAGGTAACGCGGCGGACGGTTTTGCCCTTCTTGATGGATGAGGCAAGGGCTTCTTGCAGGTGCCACGAAATCGCCTCGCCCTCACGATCGGGGTCGGTGGCGAGGATCAGTGTGTCGTGTGATTTCAGCGCTTCGGTGATGGCGCGAATGTGTTTCTTGCTATCGCTTGCCACCTCCCATTTCATGCCGAATCCGTCATCTGTGTCGACGGAACCATCCTTTGGCGGCAGGTCGCGGACATGTCCGTAAGAGGCGAGGACCGTATAATCTGATCCGAGATATTTGTTTATTGTCTTGGCCTTGGCGGGAGATTCTACAACGACAACGGCCATGTGTTCCTCTTGAAAATTCAGTCTTCACTCTGGGCGCGGAACATGTGGGGCAAGGGAAGGGAATGTCAATGCGCCGAGATCGGATGCCGAAATCTGCCCCCGGAATGGTTGGTTTCAGGTGCCCAAGGGGCGGTCAATATCGGCGGAAATCTTCCGGCAATTCGAACCTGAAGCCAGCGGGCCCCAACAGATCAGCGCGATCTGGTTATTGCAAAGAAATGGCCAGTTCAGTTGATACGAGACAATAGCCCGCCTGCGTGCCGGGTGATCCTGCCTTCGAGTTCAAGGGTCAAAATCTCCGGGGCGATCGATGCGGGCGGCAGCGCCAGATCGCGGATCAGTTGGTCTTCTGCCAGAGGGCTGGGGCCGAGCCGGTCGAGGATCTGGTCATGCAGGGCAGCCATTTCGCGCAGCCCCCGAGGTTGATTTTCCGATGGCGGCCTTGGAACATCGATGGAATTGTTGGCCGGCGTGCCCGGATGAATTTGGTCTGTGGGCGTTGCGCCTAGGTCTTTGGGTGGCGCAGCAAGGTTCATAACTTCCAGCACATCATCGACGCTGCGGACCAAAGTCGCCCCGTCGCGGATCAGCATGTTGCAGCCGCTGGCGCGCCCGTCGAAGGGGTGGCCGGGCACCGCCAACACGTCGCGGCCCTGCTCAAGCGCGCATCGGGCGGTGATCAGGCTGCCGGATCGGGTGGCCGCTTCGACGACGATGACAGATTTCGACAGACCCGAGATGATCCGGTTGCGCAGGGGAAAGTGGCGGGCCTGCGGTTCAAGGCCGCAGGCTTGTTCTGAGATCCGCAAACCCTTTTGACCGATTTCTTCGGCTAACCTTTTGTTTTTAACAGGATAGAT
>JAOUMG010000167.1 GCA_029881635.1 Paracoccaceae bacterium
CACCCGCCAGCGGCTTGCAGGATTTCAAACCCCAAGCGGCGCTGATTGCCCCGACGGCGGACAGTCTGGGGCTGATCGGTCAGACCATGGATGCCGCTGCCGCCACCGCTTCGGTGGCAAATGCCGTGGCAGATATCACCGCACAGGTCGGGCGGTTGCAGGCTATGGGCGTCGGTATGGTGATTGTTCAGACAGTGCCTTACCCGGCCAATGCCTGGACCGGGAACCTAGACAGGAATGCACCCGGATCATCCTTTGCGCAGATTGCTGCCTTTAATGCAGCGATAGCGCAGTTGGCCACAGAACGATCGCTGATCCTGCTGGATTGCAACGCCCTGGCAAGTCAGGTGGGATCGGGGCGCTGGTTTGATGCCGCGATCTGGCAGCGCGCCAAAGTGCCGATGGCACTGGATATCATCCCGCTTTATGCCGACCACGTCACGCGACTGCTTTGGGCGGCATCGGGCAAGGCCTGCAAATGCCTGGTGCTTGATCTCGACAATACCTGTTGGGGCGGTGTTATCGGCGATGACGGGCTTGAAGGCATCCGCATTGGCCAGGGATCGGCTGAGGGCGAAGCATTTCTTGCGATTCAGAATTACGCGCTGTCGCTGAAGGCACGCGGTGTCGTTCTTGCTGTCTGTTCGAAGAACGAGGACAGCAATGCCCGTTTGCCGTTTGAAAAACATCCCGATATGGCGCTGCGACTGACGGATATTGCAGTCTTCGTTGCCAACTGGACCGACAAGGCCACCAATATTTCGGCCATCGCCAAAACCCTGAATATCGGCACGGATGCGCTGGCCTTTCTGGATGACAACCCGGCCGAGAGGGAGCGGGTGAGACAGATCCTGCCCGAGGTTTCCGTACCCGAAGTCGGCGATGACCCAACGCATTACCCCGCCTATCTGGCCCATGGCGGATATTTCGAAACCATCGCCCTGACCGCGGATGACGCAAAACGTGCCGATCAGTACCGCGCCAATTCGCTGCGTCTGGCGGAAATGGCCGAGGTTGGCGACTATGACACCTATCTTGCCTCGCTCGACATGCATTGCCAGATGGCGCCATTCGATGCTGTCGGGCGCGCCCGCATTGCGCAGCTGATCAACAAATCCAACCAGTTCAACCTGACAACCCGCCGCTATACCGAGGCTGAAGTGGCCGATATTGAGGCTGATGAGGCCTGTTTCACGCTTCAGGTGCGCCTGACGGACCGTTTTGGTGATAATGGCATGATTTCAGTGGTGATCTTCCGAAAGGAGGGGACGGACTGGATTTGCGATACATGGCTGATGAGCTGCCGTGTGCTCAAACGGCGGGTGGAAGAGGCGGTGCTGTCGGTTGTTACCGATGCGGCCCGCAAGGCCGGGGCCAAACGGCTGATCGGGGAGTACATTCCCAGCCCCAAAAACAGCATCGTTGCGGATCATTTCAAGGATCTCGGGTTTGCGGAAGATTCTGCCAGCGCGGATGGCGTCACCCGTTGGGTGATGAACCTGTCAGACTATTCGCCGCCCAAGCTGCCGATGAAGATTGACCGCGACGCCTCCATTTAGCCAGCAAGGGTAGTTTTCAATGTTCCCAGAAACACCAAAGATTCATCATGTTGGCGTGGTCGTTCCAGATATGGAGGCCAGTGAAAACTATATGCAGATCTTTGGCCATAGCGAAGACTATCGCGGATATGTGGCGCCCTTCCAATGCTGGTGCATCTTTCTGAAGGCGCCGCCTGGCCAGCCCAGTGTTGAACTGATCGTACCGGATGGCGGCCCCCTGGCGCGGTTCAACAAGGGCAGCGGCGGTATCCATCACTATGCCTATGAAACGCCTGATATCGCGAAACTTCAGCGCGACCTGGCAGCGCGTGATATCGCGATGGTCGAGCCTGCGGCGGTCAAAGGTGCCGGAAACTTCCTGTGCAACTTCATCAATCCGATTGCGACGCGCGGCGTGATCGTGGAGTTCGTGCAGTTGCTTTGACGGTCTGGCTGTCAGCGCAGCAAAACGGTTAACTCAGGAACGATCTGTTCGATGATGGCCGCGCGGCCGAGACTGTTCAGGTGGCACATGTCCCAGCGATAGTCATTGCCAAGAATGTCGGTATCCATCCCTGCCACGATGCGATCATTTTCCTCGGCCACTTCGGTCTGGACCCGCAAGATTTCGGCCACGCCGTCCTGTCGCATGGGTCCGATACAGCGAGAAGCGCGAAACATATAAAGCCGGGCCTTGGGCATGTCGGCCAGAAGCTGGTTGGTAAGTGTCTGAAGTTGCTGTTTGAACAGCGCCATGTCCCCGCCCACCTTCGCATCGGTTTCACCCTGATGCCAGGCTATGATATCGGCCTCGTACCCCGCGCCATGTGCCTCTGCCATGCGGTCCCGCAAGGCGGCGTAATAGCCTGATCTTGTATCGACCCAGTCAGCGACCTGGGTGGATCCGATGGCACCATTGATCAGCAGAACCGGGCGGTCTGTCTTCTTTGCCAGTTCCAGACCGACGAGAGGCCAGAGGCTACCATAATTACCTGTTGCACCCGGAACCGGGTCGCGTGCGATGTAGCAGTTGCCGGCAAACCAGGAATAGACGTTTTCACCGACTTTGGTAGCCGACTGGTTGCTGATGGCATTCGACGCGTTTGACTGCCCCCCCGTCACCAGGACAATCGTAGTCTCGGGGTCTGGGCAGTCGGCAATCTGTTGCAAGGGGTCAACTGAACCGCCAGGAAGCGGAACCCAGAATTTGGGCAGACCCAGTTGAACGCGAAACTGATATTTGGCCTGCTCGAAGGCCTGACTTACCTTTGGTGACGATATCCCGAGAAAGAGGCCGCAAATGAATGCCAGCGACAGTGCGACGACCGCGCCTAGGTAAAATCGTTTCAATTGCCCTCACAAGTTTCAAAAGGCACAAACCAGATGTCAGATGCCGCAGTCCGTCAGTAGATGCGCTGGCCTGGGGCCGTCTTGCAATCGCATTTTTTCATCCGCGAGGATGGCAAAATTTCCCGGCAAATTCAATCAAGCCGAAATCGGGGTTTCGGGGCGAGGCATTCACCTCCGACATCTGGTCTCCCGGTTCATTTGCTTCGCTTGGGGGAAGGGCCGGACCAAAGCGCCCATCTAACGAGCCTCATTCATTGTGGTTTTCGGGCAGGGTCGCGATGCGTATGTTGAACGCTTATCTTTCATTGTTAATGGGCTGCTTGGCCGCAAGAGGCGCAGAGGTGGCCCCACATATGATTTCGATATCAATGTGCCAAAAGGGGTAGAACCAGCGGCCACGGGTTTTGCCAGATGCATTGGCACAGGAAGATTTCCGGGCATCCATATCGGGTTGCCGGTGGAATAAAGAATCGTGCATTTGCGCCCGTCGAACTTTTGGCAATCGTGGCAAGATCACGGCCCAGGCCTCCAAATCCTGCCGCATTCTCGCCGCATTTACAACTTTAGCGGGAAAATCTCATCGTTCCAGACGATGCGCGGATCAATTCCTTAACAGAAGATGAAGATGAGCCGGGAGATGACCTTCCGGTTCGGAAAGGTGTCGGGGGCAAATCGGCATCATTTCGGAACACTTGCGAGGAGTAAGACATGTACGACTTTATTTTGAAGAAATGGGTTCAGTTCCGTCACTGTGACGAAGGTGTGACGCTGGTTGAATACGGGGTTGCTGTCGCAGTCGCCGTCCTTGTTGGCGCCACATTCGGTACAGGTATCGTGGCCGAAATCAGCGGCGCATTGACCGCAGCTGGCAATGCTATGCCGTGACCAAAAGGGTCGGTCGCTTGATGCGACCGTTTCGGAACACTTACGAGGAGTATAACATGTACAGCTTTCTTTCGAAAAAATGGGTTCAGTTCCGTCACTGTGACGAAGGTGTGACGCTGGTTGAATACGGGGTTGCTGTCGCAGTCGCCGTCCTTGTTGGCGCCACATTCGGTACAGGTATCGTGGGCGAAATCGGTGGCGCAATGACCGCAGCTGGCAATGCTATGCCGTGACCAAAAGGGTCGGTCGCTTGATGCGGCCGTTCTGCCGGGGCGCAAGGGCGCTCCGGCAGTATCCAGTGCCGCAGGTGTGATCATGATGACGATCCATCCGTTAAACAGATCCATCTGCTAAGCACTTGATACACAAATTGCCGAAATTGCATGTGGGAGAAGTACCGTGGGTATACGCTCAATTTTCGTCGCCATTCTCGGTGTAGCGGTCGCCGGAGGTTCCGCCTACAGCGCGCGCGAATATCTCAGCACCAGCCGTGCCGTCGCTTCGGTCGATAGCCAGTCTGAGCTTGTCACGGTGATAGTCGCCGGGCGCGATATTCCGTTTGGCCAGGTGATCCAGCCGCAGATGTTGCAGGTCATGTCCTGGCCGCGCGCAGCCATGCCGCCGGGGGTTATCACCGAAGTTGGCACATTGGTGCCGGAACCGGGAATGCCGCCGCGTCGCGCCACCCGCGCAATCGCCCAGGGTGAACTGATCCTGGCATCCAAAGTTTCCGATTTTGGTGAGAAAGTCACCATCGTGCAAAGCCTGGGTGCGAACACTCGCGCCGTGTCGATCAAGGTCGAGGCTGAAACCGCCGTTGGCGGCTTTGTCACACCTGGCGACAGCGTTGATGTGGTTCTGACACAAGGCAAAGACGCCGATATGCGTGCAGTCACCATCCTGCAGAACGTAAAGGTTCTTGGCGTCGATCAGGAATCTGATCAGGAAACCGACCGGGTTGAAATTGCGCGCACGGTGACGCTGGAAGTTACACCCGAGGACAGTCAGAAACTGGCGCTTGCCCAGAAGGCCGGGACGCTCAGCCTCAGCCTGCGCACGCTGGACAGCGTTGTGGACGAACCGCTCGATTCAATCCGCCTAAGCGATCTGCTTCGCGAAAAATCCCCTGTCAATGAGGCAATTGTCAAATCCACGATCCGCGTTCGCAGGGCCGCCGTTGCCGTTGAAGATGTCGAGGTTGAGTAAGTAGTTGGGATTGGGAGGTCTGGTCATGCGAATGGAACATCAGATCAAAAGAATGTGGCACGACGAAAGCGGCGGCATTCTGGTACTCTGGGTGGTATGCCTGACGCTGGTGCTGGGCATTGTTGCGATGTCCTTTGATGTGGGGCGGATCGCCTCTACCCAGACGGAACTGCAATCGTTTGCCGATAACGTGGCGCTTGCGGCTGCAGGCGAACTGGATGGCAATACCGATGCAATAACACGTGCAACAGCGGCAGCGGCGAACATGATTGCCGACAGCCAGACATTCGGCAGCGGATCGCAGACGCTGAACAACACGGATTTCACCCTTGATTTCTACAAATCGCTGCCGGGCAATGATCAGGCCAGCCTTGCCGCAGGTATAACGACGGTCGCGCGCGAGGCCGTTTACGCGCGGGTTGTCGTCACGCCCAAAACCGTACCTTTCACCTTTGGGGCCGCGTTCTTTACCCTTTCGGGCAATGCGCCCTCCAACAACCAGGTCGGAGCCGTCGCTGTCGCCGGGTTCACCCAATATGCCTGCGACATCACGCCGATGATG
>JAOUMG010000168.1 GCA_029881635.1 Paracoccaceae bacterium
GTTTCTGAGCCACTGAAGCCCTATTCTGTCCCGTAGAAATGTGGAAATGGCCATTTCCCAAAGCCAGCAATAGCCCTGACACGCATCGCGTCTTACATTAGGAGGAATGCTGTTTGATACTTTGCAGCAGGGCCTCCGCAGAGCCGAATGCCAGTGTCCATCCCAAAGAACCGTGGCCGGCGTTGACGAACAGGTTTTCCGCCCCCGCCTGACCGATCATTGGCATGTCATCCGGCGTTTGGGGCCTGGCTCCGACCCAAGCCATCGGCGGTTCGGCGAAATTGGCCGCTTCCGGCATAAGTGCCTGCGCCTTTGACGACAACGCGCGATAGTCTGCGGGTCGCGCGCGCAGGGATTTTGAAAATATGGCGTTCCCACAAACACGCAGACGGTCGCCAAGCCGCAGCATGACGAACTTTCCCGACGCGTCCGTAACACTAAGATCCGGGGGCTTCGCGCCGATTGCATAGGTCAGCGATATCCCCAAAACACTCGTGACCGGTTTCCTGCCAGCAAAACTGCCGCGCAACAAACTTGGTGCATCAATGCCCGTCGCCACGACGAAGAGATCGCTTTCGATGATCTGTGATCCGCATTCCACCGCAACAACGCGGCGGTCCTTTTGCCGGAAACCGGTTACGGCGGTATCCTGAATGATCCTGGCGCCAAGCTGTTCGACCAGCACACGGGCCATTTCCCGACAGCACAAGTTACAATCCCCCACCTCGGCATCGGGCAAGTATATGGCGCCCGCTATCGGCCGTGATGTGCCCTCCAGGGCAGGTTCAAGCGCCAGACACTCTTTGGTGGCCAAAACCTCGTGCCGACCGCCAAAGCCTGCCTGAAACTCGGCGGCACGTTGCGCTGCGTCAAGCGCCTGACTGGTCGCGTAGGTGACAAGTTTGCCAGGTTGGCGCCATTCGAAATGAATCTCATGTCGTGATCGAAAATCGTCAAACGCCTCTTGCGAAGCACGGGCAAGATGCAACAACCGGGCGGTGTTCTCTTGCCATGCGTTTGCAGTGCATTCACGAAGGAAACGGTCCACCCAGCGCCAATTGCCGGGGTTGAGCAACCCATGGACACGCACACCTTGCGAAGGATCAAAAAGCGTTCGTGGCAAGCTGCGCAAAAAACCGGGCGAGCCCATGGCACCGACCCTGTCAAACAAAAGCTGCCCTGCGTTGGCCTTGCTGGAACCTTCCCCTGCGGCACCCGACCGGTCGATGACCGTCACCTCATAACCGCTTTCAGCCAGTCGGCAGGCCGTAGCCAAACCTATGACCCCAGCACCAACAATCAGGACTTTGGTGGCAGATTTTGGCACTATATCCTCATCTTCGTTCCACCCTGCCAGAAGGCTGGTACTACATGAATTCAGCGATAGGTGCGTTTCGCTATCGGGGTCGTTCGGATCGCAGTTTTGAGACCCTCAATAAAGGTTGATTCCGCCCTGTTGAAAGCTTTTCTGGGGTTCGTCACCAGGAAAATGTCCACCTCGGGCGGGTTCTTGTAAGGTGGCAGGCGCCACAAAAGACCATCCTTCACGTCGCGTTCAGCAACATGAACCGGAAGCGGGCCGATCCCAAGCCCACAAAGGATCATCCGCCGCAGTTCTTCCAGTTGCGACGAATGTCCAACGATCCGCTGGGCCATTTCATTCTGCTGACGCAGAAGTGCCACGGGCCGAAGCGCATCGTTCAGATCATCTGTATCGAATGATACGGCATCCTGATGCCTCAGATCCCCCAGCCGCAAATCCTTTTTGCCAAACAGCGGGTGTGGCGGTCCGCAGTAGAATCCGAAGAATTCGCGGTAAATGTTTTCGTATTCCAGATCCGGCCGGCGGCGGTTGACCAGACAAATTCCGAGACTGACGGTTTTGTCCTGAACCTGGCTGACGACATCCTCGCTGGGCATACTCTTGATCGTGTAGGACACATTCGGATGCGCACGGTAATTGCTGGTCAGCAAGTTATCGAGCAACGGTGTGACAACATGGCTTGCCAGGCAAATGGTGATATTGCCGGAAATCTCATTCGCACCGGCATAGGTGACCTCTTTCAGTCGTGAGATGCCTGTATAAATCTCGGCGCATTCCTGAAAAAGTTTTCGCCCCTTGGCCGTCAGTCTGAATGTGCCGTGGCCACGGTCGATCAGCCGACAGCCAAGTTCAGCCTCAAGTCGGCCGAGCGCAAGACTGACCGCAGGCTGGCCTCTCAACAGCCTGTTGGCCGCCTTCGAAATACCCCCCTCTTCGACAATCACAACGAAGGTGCGCAGCAAATTCCAGTCGAGGTTTGCGACGAACCGGTCATGGGGTTGCTTATACATTAATTGAATCAATTCCGGTTATTGCAAATATTAATTCTACTGATGGTGCCGGTAAGTGCAATAGTGCTGCATCAGAACTCATCCATCGGGAGAATCCGAAAGTCATGCGTGGCAGCGGACCAGCCATTGATACACGTCCATGGCTTTTGTTGACCCCGGCGCTTTTGTCGATTGCGGCGCTCGTTGTCGTTCCGATGTCCTTCATCCTGGTCTATTCGTTCTATGAGAACATCGATCTGGCGGTGGACCGTGTTGCGTTCCAATTCTCGAACTGGCGGGAATTGCTTGACGACAACTACTATCACGTCGCCATTTGGAAGACCCTTCGGCTGTCGGTGATTGTAACGGTGCTGGCTGCGGTTCTGGGTTATATTCCGGCCTACTTCATCGCAATGACGAAATTCAGGCAACGCTGGCTGCTACTGTTACTGCTCATCTTGCCATTTTGGGTAAGTTTCATCATCCGCACTCTTAGCTGGATACACATCCTGGGCAATCAGGGTGCGTTGAACGGCCTGTTTCAATGGTTGGGCCTTATCGATGCGCCCCTGTCGATGATGTACAGTGAAACTACTGTTATCATTGGGTTTCTTCACGTTTTCCTGCCCTATATGATCCTCAATGTCTATGTCAGTCTTGACGGCATCGACGACAATCTTGAACCGGCGGCAAGAACGTTGGGGGCCACCCCATGGCAAGCCTTTCGCGAAGTGACCTTACCACTGTCATTACCGGGTCTCGCCGCCGGGTGCTTGCTGGTTTTTGTTCTGACGGGTGGCAGCTATGTGACGCCACTGATCCTTGGCGGGCCGAACGATTACTTGTTCGGCAATCTAATCCATGACGCTGTCGTCTCGGAATTGAATTGGCCGATGGGTGCCACGCTGTCCTTTACGCTTTTGGTGCTGCTTGGTCTTGTTGTGGTGATTTACAGCCGCTTCATGGGCCTCAACCAGCTTTCCAAAGCATTCAGGTAGGTGAAAGCATGAGCGCCTGGAAGCTGATACGAACTTACACAATCCTGGTTTATGTGTTCATGTTTGCCCCCATCGCGGTTGTGCTGCTGCTGGCCTTCAACAGTTCGCAATTTGGTGGGTTTCCGATCGAAGGGTTCAGCCTGCGCTGGTTTTACAAGCTGGCTGAAAATGACGCCATTGTCCGCGCATTCAAAACCTCTGTGACCCTCGGACTGATGACTGCATTGGTGTCGACCACCATCGGTGTTCTCGCATCGCTGGCACTGGTACGTTACCAGTTTCGCGGAAAAGACCTGGTCACCACCTTGCTGATATCACCGGTTTTGGTGCCGGAAACCGTGCTTGCCGTAGGTTTGCTGATCTTCCTGCGCTGGCTGCACATGCCGCGGTCATTCCTGCTGTTATTGATGGGGCACTCGATAGTCGCCCTGCCCTTCGTGGTGCTTGTGGTCCAGGCGCGCCTTGTCGGGATCAAGAAAGAATATGAGGAGGCTGCCCGTAGCCTTGGCGCCAGCCCGGTGCAGACCTTTTTCGCGGTGACATTGCCGCTATTGATGCCCGCGGTTTTCGCCGGGGCACTTTTTGCCTTCACCATCTCATTCGACAACATCACGGCCACAATCTTCTGGCGTCCGACGGGCATGGAAACCGTGCCGACACAGATATTCGGAATGCTGCGCAATTCCATCAGCCCCGAGATAAATGCCCTGGGGTTCGTGATGATCGTCGTTACCGTCGGGGTCCCGCTCTTGGCGGGCGGTCTCGCACGCTATTTTGCACGCAAGAAAACTTAGTGGGGTCTCAAGACCCGGATCATTCAACAAGGAGAGAGAGAATGAAGAAAATGGATAGTACAAAACGCTACGAGATATTGCGCGAAAGGATGGGCAACGGCGACGTTGATCGCCGGACATTCGTCGGCCTTTTGGGTGCTGCTGGCATTACCGCCGGTGTAAGCGGTGGTGTCATGGTCGGCATGGCACAAGAGGCGCGCGCCGCCGGATCCACGCTGAATTTTGAAGGCTGGGGCGGTGTTGTCAGCGAAGCGCTGCGCAAAAACGCCTTTGATCCTTACGAGGCGGCAACCGGAAACACCGTGGTGGATTCGACCTTTGGCGGCGAAACTGAAGTGCTTACAAAGATCAAGGCGGCAGGCAACACCGATGGCCATAATATCCTCCATTCATCAGGGGTAAGTTGGTATCAGCGTTGGGTCGACGCCGGTTACGGGAGTGAGTTGAACGAAGCCAATATTCCCAATCTAGCCAATGTCATGGACGCCATCATCAAGCCGTTCAGGGCCATCACCCCCAACAGTCTGTCCGCCGTGCCTTATGACTATGGCACCACCGGAATCGCCTACAACACCAATTACGTCAGCAAGGAAGAGGCCGAAGCGCTTGGCGCAAACCTGCTTTTGAAGAAAGAGTTGAAAGGCAAGATCGGCGGTTGGGCTGACGCGGCAAACCGTGCTTGGTACGGCGCGCTTCAATCGGATCAGGACCCCAACAATATCCAGGACTGGGATGCAGTCTGGGAAAAGGCCCGGGAGCACCGCGATCTGGTTTTGAAATACTGGAACTCGGGGGCCGAACTCATGGACCTTCTGGCCAAGGAAGAAATCTATGTAACCGAGGCCTGGTCGGGACGCGTGGCGGCACTGCAAGAACAGGGTCACCCGATTGCCTATATGGACCCGAAAAACGGTCTGGCATGGATGGAAAGCATGTTCGTGCTGAAAGGCTCGCCCATGGCCGAAGCAGAAGAGCTTTTGAACTTCATGCTTGATCCGGCGACGTCCATCGCAGTGGCTGAAGGGCAGAAATACCCATCGTCGCTCGACCCGAACAAAGTTGCGATGACCGATGTGATCAAGGCATTGCCCGCCTATGATCCGACAGGCACGCTTCAGGGTCTGGTATTCCGCGATGCTGTCACGTGGAACCCGCTTGAAAAGGAATACACCAAGGCGTGGAACCGCGTCGCCAAAGGCGGCTGAGGCATCATTGATCAAGGCGGCGGGCCACGTTTCGTGGGCCGCCGCAGTTTCCTGAACTCCATTATGGGGCCGATGAATGGCAGGCGTAGAGCTCAAGAATGTCAAGAAATCCTTTGGGCTGGTCACTGCCGTAAAGGACGTGAATGTAACCTTTGATGAAGGCTCATTCACAACATTGCTTGGCCCATCCGGCTGCGGCAAGACTACGATCTTGCGTATGGTCGCG